>NZ_JAVIZM010000001.1:0-162500 GCF_031453555.1 Bacillus sp. SLBN-46
AAAGAAACGAAATATTTTTGTTTGTTGACGTTTTTGTTTGTTTAGTTTTCAAAGAACAAATTCTCAATCGCTCAAAAGCGACTTTATTATCATACCAAGTCATCAACCGAAAGTCAATAACTTTTTTAACTTCTTTTTCTTACTGTGTTACTACCTCGTAGCAACAGAGATTAATATTATACTATAAAACCAATCTCGTCAACACTTTATTTTCACCCTCAAGAAAACAATAAAACCGATGATATTCTCCGTCAGGAATTACTATATTACTATTGTATTTTCACCATGTCAACATCTTTCTTCCTTTATCAAAAAAGGATTTTTCAATCCCAAATCAGAATATAAACTCAGAAGTCGAATTTAATGGGGAAAATTAAAATGAAAGATATAATGAAAATAATTTATAAAAACCAATTCTCATGGGAGGAAGAAATAGATGGATAGAAATAGATTTTCCGCTATTGCACACCGCAATCACGCTTTTAGTAACCCTATTAACGAAACAAAGCTCATGAAAATGATTCGAATGATGTCACCTGAACCAAACAAAAAAGTTATTGATATCGGCGCTGGGAAATCAGAACTGCTGATTCGTCTAGTTGAAGATTTTCAAATTACCGCAACTGCAATCGAATTGTATGAGGGTGCAATTGCGGAAGCAAAACGTAGTGCAAGGAGCCGTATTCCTGAAGGCAGCATTGATTTTGTGGTAGCTGATGCTAACTTAGCTGTTCAGAGATACGAAGCAGGTGAATTTGATTTAGGAATTTGTATTGGATCCACTCACGCTTTGGGTGGGCTTGAGCCTACTCTTAAAACGATGAAACGCCTCATTAAAAAAGATGGATACATTTTAATCGGAGAGGGCTATTGGAAGAAGACACCTAGCAAAGAATACTTAGAGGCATTGGGAGGCGCAGAAGAGTCTGAATTAAAAAGTCATGCGGGGAATGTAATGACCGCGGAAGATCTTGGATTCATTCCTCTTTGGTCTTACGTCGCAAACGAAGATGACTGGGATGACTATGAGTGGCTTTATTCCTCTTCTATTGAAAATTATTGTCATGAAAATCCTGATGATCCAGATAAGGTAGCCATGCTTGAGAGAATTAGAAAATGGCGGAGAACTTATTTAAGTTGGGGCCGTGACTCACTTGGTTTTGGTTTATATTTATTTCGAAACATTTAGCAAGTAAAGAAAGAAAAAACTCAAGCCCCATTCAGCTTGAGTTTTTTTCTTCTATAAGAATATCCCACCATATATTAACGACCCCATAATTACATAAGCTGGGTGTACCTTTAATTTTTCAAGGAGGAAAAAGCTTACCCCTACCAGAATCACCGTTTGAAGCACACCTGTATCAGAGTAAGAAGTAGAAAAGAAGCTAAATGCCATCACACCTAGCATTACGGCAATAGTTGGTCGGATATAATTGGTCATCCGCTTCACCTTAGGAGAATCTTTATATTTGTATAGAAGACCTAAAAGAACAATCATTAATAGAAGCGACGGAGCAACAGTCGCAAAAATCCCAACGATAGAACCTAGAACTCCACCCTGCTCATATCCAATGTAGCCGGCCATTTTTGTCGCAATGGGACCGGGCAGTGAATTGCCTAAAGCTAACACTTCACTAAATTCGGGTACCGTCATCCAGCCGTAATGATCGACGACTTCATTTTCAACTAGCGGAATGGAAGCAGGTCCGCCTCCATAACCAACAATTCCTGGTATGAAAAAGGCAAGAAAGATATGCCAATAAAGCATCATCCCACCTCTCTTTCACTATTTTTTTCAACCTTAGCAGCCTTGTCGCGCTTCACTAAGGCAAATATTAATATGGCCACGATTAAAATGGCAGGATGTACATGGAAGACCTCTAATAATAGTAAACTCCCCACAACCGTTAAACCTGCACTAATATGACCTAACGTCTGATAGGACTTCTTATAAAAATCCCATGTTAATGTGGCCATCATTACACCTACAACTGGTACAACTGCTTTAGTCATGCCTGCTACCCATGGCAAATCCTTGACCGATGCCAATGATGTTAGCAGGACAATCATTAATATAATAGTAGGAACGATGGAGGAAAAAATGGCATTTAGCATGCCTACATATCCGCCCACTCGATAGCCGATATACCCTGCCATTTTTGTGTTAATAGGGCCGGGAAGGGTATTTGCTAACGCCAAAACATCTGCAAATTCATCATCGGTCATCCATTTGTAGGTTCCAACTACCTCTTTATGAACGAGCGGAATCGATGATGGTCCCCCTCCATACCCTAATATACCGGAACGGAAAAAAGCGATAGATATATCCCTCTGTTTCATTATTTATTCAACACCTTTTATTAATTTACCAGGCCGCAATGGTTCCATCCGTTCTTGATTCTGTTCCGCCTGAAAGCACACCGGTACTTGGGTCTCTCCAAATGATTTGTCCTCTTCCGAATCCTCCACCATCTAAGGCTACTTCAATCTCATGACCTTTTCTTGCTAAGGCCGCGGCAATATGTGCCGGGAATGAATGTTCAACTTGAACTTTCTTTCCCTCCATCCATTGCCATCTTGGCGAATCTAAGGCTGCTTGCGGATTTAGATGGAAGTCAACTGTGTTCATGATGACTTGAGCATGGCCTTGAGGCTGCATATACCCACCCATCACTCCAAACGGTCCAACAGCTTCATTATCTTTTGTTAAAAATCCAGGGATAATCGTATGGTACGTTCTTTTTCCAGGCTCCAAACGATTCTCATGGGATGGATCTAACGAGAAATCAGCACCTCGGTTTTGCAAGGCGATTCCTGTTCCAGGGATAACTATTCCAGAACCAAAGCCCATATAGTTACTTTGAATGAAGGAAACCATATTGCCCTCGCCATCTGCCGTTGCCAAGTAAACAGTACCGCCTTTAGGAGGTGTGCCCGGCTCTGGAGTAAGAGCAGCATCCCCAATTAAGCTTCTTCTCGCTTCTGCAAATTCTTCCGACAATAACTGTTCTGCGGTAACGGACATTTTTTCCGGGTCTGTTACATACTTTTTGGCATCCGCAAAAGCTAACTTCATCGCTTCAATCTGCTTATGATACGTTTCCACTGATTCCTTTTCCTTCAGTTCAAAGCCCTTCAACATGTTAAGGGCCATTAAGGCAACGATTCCTTGGCCATTCGGCGGAATCTCCCACACATCATAGCCTCTGTAATTAACCTTAATCGGCTGTACCCACTCAGGCTTGTATGCAGCTAAATCCTCTTTCGAAAGGAATCCGCCGTGCTGTTTTGAGAACTCGTCGATTTGATCGGCCAATTCTCCGCGATAAAAGCTTTCCGCATTGGTTTCCGCAATCTTGCGTAATGTGTTGGCATGACCTTTGGAGCTCCAAATTTCCCCTGTTTGAGGAGCCTTTCCATCTGGAGCAAAGGTTTCAAACCAACCCTTATATTCATCGCCAGTAAATAAATCTTTGAATCTATTAAAAGCGATATTCCAGTACTTCCCTAAAATCGGGCTTAGCGGGTAGCCATTTTCCGCATACTCAATGGCCGGCTGTAGTACTTCCGTTAACGGAAGCTTACCGAAACGACGAGATAACTCCGCCCATGCTGCAGGTACACCGGGAACCGTAACGGGAACGAGGCCAAAGGTTGGCATCTTTTCATGTCCCTTCTCCTTTACCGCATCAATCGAGATGCTTTTTGGAGAGGGGCCGCTTGAGTTTAGTCCATGCAGTTCGCCTTTTGTCCATACTAGCGCAAAGGCATCTCCCCCGATTCCATTGGAGGTTGGTTCAACTACGGTTAAACAAGCAGCAGTAGCAATCGCCGCATCAATGGCATTCCCACCCTTTTTTAATATATCTAGACCTGCTTGTGCCGCTAAGGGCTGCGATGTTGCCACCATGCCATTTTTGGCTATTGTCGTCATTCTTTGTGATGGATATGGATAATTTAAGTAATCAAAGTTCATGAATCGTTCTCCCCTTATACATACATTTCATGATTGTTGTTCTTTAACTTTCCTTTGTTAATCATTTTATCCTATTAAACTTACAAACGGAATATTCATTTCTAAAAAAATAACAAAAGGAATCGTTCGATTAAAAAAGAGGCGACCTCATTATCAAGGGATCAGCCTCTTTCTCTTCCGAATTTAGGCGTAATGACATGCAACAAAATGATTCCCGCTTACTTCAGTAAATGCTGGCTCTTCCACCCGACATTTATCCGTTGCTAATGGACATCTTGTATGAAACCGACAGCCGCTTGGAACATTAATTGGACTTGGCACATCCCCAGTTAATATAACTCTTTCCCTTTTCTTCTCTTCATTTGTAGAAGGGATTGCAGATAGCAAGGCTCTAGTATACGGATGAAGCGGATTGTCATACAGTTCCTTTTTATCAGCAAGCTCCACCATTTTCCCTAAGTACATCACTGCTACCCGGTCGCTGACGTGCTTGACTACACTTAAGTCATGAGAAATAAATAAATAGGTTAATTGATGTTCCTTTTTTAATCGCTGTAATAAATTTAGAATTTGTGATTGTACCGATACATCAAGCGCAGATACCGCTTCATCACAAACGATTAACTTTGGATTCGTACATAACGCACGGGCAATACTGACCCGTTGACGCTGACCACCAGAGAATTCATGTGGGAAACGATGATAATATTGCCCGTTTAACCCGACTTCAACTAATAAATTGCAGACATAATCGTATATATCTTTTTTAGGAACAATCTTATGTGTCTCCACAATTTCAGAAAGCATGGTTCCTACTGTCATCCGTGGATTAAGCGAGCCATATGGATCCTGGAAAACGATTTGCAGATCCTTACGGTTATCTCTCATTTCCTTCTTTTTTACACGAGTAATATCTTTTCCTTCATATATAATAGTTCCGGAGCTTGGCTCATGGAGTCTGAGGATAGCACGTCCCATAGTGGATTTGCCACAGCCTGATTCTCCAACAATCCCCAACGTTTTCTTCCTTTTTTTAAAGAAAAGCTGATTCCATCCAATGCTTTAACAACCTGTTTTTCTTTAGAAAAGAACCCTTGATCACCAACAGGAAAGTGTTTGGTTAAATTTTGAACCTCAAGAAGATTTTGTTGCTGCGATTTCTCTAATTGAAGACTCATTAAGCTCACCTTCCTTTTCATTCCATTTATCTGTATATTTCCAACAGCTTACAGCATGCTGTTCCTCTATCGATGTAATATCTGGAGCATGACTTCTACAAATCTCTTGTGCGTATGGACATCGGTCAACAAATCGGCATCCTTTTGGCATGGCATCCGGTGATGGGACAGACCCTTTTATGACAAAAAGCTCTTCCACATTATCTTCTGCATCGACATCCGGGATGCACCTCATTAAACCTTGCGTGTATGGGTGAAGTGGATTGTTAAAGACGGTTTTCCTACTTCCGTATTCAACAGCTTTTCCTGCGTACATCACGAGAACCGTGTCAGCCATTTCAGAGACAACAGCTAAATCATGAGTAATCATAATAATTCCCATATCCAAGTCTTTTTGCAAATTCTTCATTAAATCTAAAATTTGCGCTTGAATCGTAACATCCAATGCAGTGGTTGGTTCATCCGCAATAAGAAGTTCTGGATTACAGCTTAGCGCGATCGCAATCATCACACGTTGTCTCATCCCTCCGCTTAATTCATGCGGATAGGCATCGACCCTTTTTTCAGGTGATGGAATGCCCACTAGTTTTAACATATCAATTGCCTTAAGCTTTGCTTCTTTTTTATTTAAATTCTGGTGAAGAATAATCGTTTCAGCAATTTGTTTACCGACCGTCTGGACAGGATTTAACGAGGTCATTGGTTCTTGGAAAATCATTGAGACCTGGTTGCCGCGAATTTTACTCATTTGTTTCATTGATTTACCAGCTAAATTTTCTCCCTTTAACAGGATTTCTCCTTCGATTTGTCCTGTCTCAGGCAATAAACCCATTACAGAAAGGGAGGTCATACTTTTTCCACAACCCGATTCACCAACAATACACAGGGTTTTTCCCTTTTCAACCGTAAATGATAATCCGGCAACAATATTCGTTGTTTTCTTCTTGCCAACAAAGCTGACTTTTAAATCCTTAACCTCTAATAATGAATTTGACATATTATTCCCCTCACTTCAGCTTAGGATCAAGTGCATCACGTAATCCATCACCAAATAAGTTGATTGATAGAACCGTTAGAAAGATAAATAATCCTGGGAACAATGAAATCCACGGAGCATCTTTCAGATACCCTTGTCCCATCGATAACATCGCACCCCAGCTTGGTGTTGGCGGTTGAGTACCTAATCCTAAGTAGCTAAGGGAGGCTTCAGAAATGATAGCTGCAGCAATGGATAAAGTCGCTTGAACAAGAATCGGTGGTAAGCAGTTTGGAAAGATGTGGCGGAACATAATTTTCACATCGCTAATACCTGATGCTTTAGCCGCAGTGACATATTCTCTTTCCCTTTGACTCAATACTTCTCCCCTTACTAGACGAATAAAGTTAGGTGTAAAAATAATTCCAATTGCAATCATCGCGTTTTGTAATCCCGCACCAAGTACTGCTGCAAGTGAAAGGGCTAATACTAGTGGTGGGAATGAAAGCAACGCGTCTGTGAAACGCATGACTACATATTCATCAAGGACTCCTCTGTAATAACCTGAAAATAATCCAATAGGAATTCCAATTACAAGAGCTATACCAACAGAGATAATACCAGCTTGGATGGAAACTCGTGCTCCATAAATAATCCGGCTGAAAATATCGCGGCCCAGTTCATCCGTACCCATGATATTGGCTGCACTTGGACTTTGAAGGAATTTCGCATAATCCTGCTCGCTTGGGCTATGCGGTGCAACAATTGGAGCAAACACAGCCATCAAGATGAGAAGAAGAGTAAACACTCCGCCAATTACTGCTAATTTATTTTGAAAAAAACGAGAACTCATTTCTTTCAATCTACGTTTTCTTGGACTTTCTACTTTTACTAGTTGTTCCAACTTAGCTTCCATCGTCATTGTCCTCCTGTCAGCTTAATTCTTGGATCTAGTACGGAATAAAGGATGTCGATCAAGAAGTTTACTACTACAACAGCAATGGCCATAAAAAGGACGGCCCCTTGTACTACAGGAAAATCTCTTGTTAATATCGCATCAATTACTAGACGACCTAGTCCTGGAACAGCAAAGATGGTTTCCGTTATAACTGCTCCACCTAAGAAGGTGGCCAATTGTAATCCACTTACCGTTACAACAGGAATTAACGCATTTTTCAAGGCATGTCCAAGGACAACCCCTTTTTCTAATACCCCTTTTGCATAGGCCGTACGAATATAATCAGCCTGCAAAACTTCAAGCATACTTGAACGAAGCATCCTTGTAATTTCAGCACTTAAGCGAACACCTACTGCTAGCGCTGGTAAAATCATTAACATCATACTCTTTTTAAAATCAACCCATGGTTCCACATATCCAGAAGGTGCGAACCAGCCCAGTGAGATTGAAAAAATAAAGATCAGTAAAATACCTAAGAAAAATGGCGGAATAGATACACCAGACAATGCAAAAGTCGTTCCAAAGTAATCCCAGAAACTTCCCTTTCTCGTTGCTGAGATTATACCAGCCGGGATCGCAATGATCATGGCAATTAAAAAGGACATAACAGAAAGCTGAATGGTTACCGGCAGTTTTTGTAGTAATACACTAAGCACCGGTGTATTATCTTTCAATGAGTTTCCAAGATCTCCTTGAAGTACATTTGATACCCAATGGATATATTGCATATAAAGAGGATCATTCAATCCCATTTTCTCACGTAAAGCCTGAAGGGCTTCCTGGGTTGCTTCTTGCCCTAAAATCATCCTTGCCGGGTCACCTGGTGTCACATGGACTAATGAAAAAACGATAATACTTACTAAAAAAAGAATGACCACCATAAGACCTAATCTTCGAATTAAAAACTTTGCCATGTATCTCCCTCCCTTTCTAAGGCGTTCAGCTGTGATGAAATATGATCGGCTTGGAGTATTTTCCCCAAGCCGATTCAAAGCCTATTGCTTATTTAAACGAAACGTCATGGAAGCGCATCATTTGATCCGGGATGTGCTTAAATCCTTGTAAATTGTTTTTATATGCTTTGTAATCTAGTTCGTGATATAGGAAGATGTATGGTACTTCTTCTTGTCCAAGTTTAGTAGCTTGTGAGTAAATCTCTTTACGCTTAGCTTTATCTGTTTCTACACGGGCTTGCTGTAACAGCTCGTCCATTTTCGGATTAGAATATCCGTAGTTAATAGAGCCAGTAGAATGGTAGAGTGCAAAGATATTTCCATCAGGATCTGTTCTTCCGCTCCAGCCTAAACGAACCGCATCAAATTTAGAATTATCCATGTTATCAAGCATGGTTCCAAACTCGACGATTTCAAGCTTTACCTTGATTCCCGCTTCTGCTGCCATCGACTGAATCATTTGTGACATTTGTTCTTCTACTGGTTTCGGAGAAAGCTGAAGTGTAAATTCAAATCCGTTAGGGAAACCGGCATCAGCCATGATTTTCTTTGCCTTTTCCACATTTTTCTTTGTTGGTTTGATGCTCTTATCAAATGCCCATGAATCTGGAGGAATGGCTCCTGCAGAAGGTACGCCTGTATTACGAAGCGCAACCTTGATAATCGCATCACGATCGATAACTAGATCTAATGCCTGACGAAGTGCTTTGTTATTAAATGGTGCTTTTTTGTGATTCAAATATAATCCTTGGAATCCAAGTGCTCCGACTTCTGAAAGCTTGATGTTAGAGTCCGTTTTTAGTTTTTCAACATCTTTTGGCGGAACCTTGCTAATGATATCCAGTTCACCTGAAGTTAAGTTTGTTAAACGTACGTTTTCATCTGAATATGGACGATAAACGATTTTTTCAAACTTTGGCGCTCCGTCCCAGTAATCCGCATTTCTTTCCACTACAATCTTGTCCTGCTTCACTCTTGAAACAAATTTGAATGGCCCTGTTCCTACAGGAGAATTAGCGAAGTCCGCTCCTTTTTCTTTTACTGCTGTAGGAGAAACCATCATCCCAGCACGGTCAGATAAAGCTGCCAAGAACGGGCTGTATGGTTCTTTAAGCTGTACTTTAAGTGTATTTTCATCAACCACTTCAATTGTTTGGATAGAAGATAATTCAGATGCACGTGGTGACCCAGCATTTGGATCTAACATGCGTTCAAAGTTGAATTTAACTGCTTCTGCGTTAAATGGTGTTCCATCATGGAACTTTACGTTTTCTTGCAAATAGAAGGTATAGGTTTTTCCATCTTCAGAAATGTCCCATTTCTTCGCTAGCTGTGGAACAAAGTTTAGCTTTTCATCCACGTCGATTAACTTATCATAGATACTATGAAATACTTGTCTATCAACAGCTGCTGTTGAAAAGTGCGGGTCTAATTGTGGCGGGTCATCATCTAGACCAACTGTTAATGTGGTCTTATCCCCACTGTCCTTTACTGGTGCACTCGCTTTTTGTGAATCCTGCGCCCCTGAACTGGAAGAATTATTATTGCCACATCCAGTTAGAAGCAACAAAAGACTCATAAATAATGCTGCGAAAACTTTTGTCTTGTTAGCCATCTTTTTCTTTTTCCCCTTTCGTATAACGAAACATCTATCTTTAAGTATAAAAAGATTACTTATTGACTACTTTTTGAAAGCGTTTCGTTATTTTTTATTGCTTTTTGTAATTTTGCTTTATTATAATACAGCGATTATTAAAAATCTATATAATATTCGGAAAATAGTAAAATTTTTTTCTAGTATAATTTTTCCAATAACTTTCAATATCCATTTGATTAAAACTAGGATTGTACGTTAATATAAATTTACAAATGCTTAGGGAATGTAGGGGGACACGTATGAAAATTGATGAAATCGATCGTAGGATACTCGAACTGCTTGCCGAAAACGGTAGAATGTCTTATGTAGATATTGGGAAAGAGTTAAATTTATCTAGGGTATCGATTCGTGAGCGGGTAAACCAATTACAAGAGAACGGCATAATCGAGAAATTCACTGTTGTTATCAATTCTGATAAAGTTGGGAAATCTGTTTCTGCTTTCTTCGAGGTGGACTGTGAGCCAGCTTCACTTGTCAGCGTGGCCGAAACATTAGCTAATAACCCTAGCGTTGCAAGCTGCTACCAAATGACCGGTCCGAGTACCTTACATATGCACGTCCTTGTTGAGGACTTTTTACGATTAGAGAAGTTCATTAATGAGGAATTATATAGTTTAGAAGGAATAACAAGAGTGGCGAGCCATATTTTATTACGAAGATTTAAGAGTAGGACAGGATTAAAGCTTTAAAATGTATTACCTAGTGGCAATTGGCTGTCGGGCTGACCTCGTTCTTTCAGCCCTTTGACCGCACAAATAGAAAAAGACATGAACCAAATGTCCATGCCTTTTAATTTTTTATCCAGTTGGCTGTTTCATTTTATCCAAAATGGAGGAAAAGTATTTTCTGACCAGCCCTGTTTTGTCACTCGGTGGGCTTGTCAATGTACCATCCTCACATCGCTGTAAAACATCTAGTTTCGAATCTGGGTCCATAAGTTCTGGAGAATACACTCTCTTCCCGCTCATTATGCAACGAATCGAACACGCTAACTCTTCGCTCGGGCTGTCCTTCAATAAATATCCTCTGACATCAGCCGTTAACGCTCGCGCTTGATACCCATTCCTTGCAAAGGTGGTTAAAATGATGACCTTGCATCCCAGCGACTTCATTGCCTCCGCTGCATCTAGACCACTCATCTTTGGCATCTCTATATCCATCAAACAAACATCCGGCTGCAATTGGCGAACAAGTGTAAGTGCCTCTTCCCCGTTGCGGGCTTGCCCAACCACTTCCATATCCTCTTCCAAATTAAGCAGGGAACCCATGGCTGCTAGCAGCATTTCCTGATCCTCTGCGATGACAATTCGAATCATTCGGTTCTCTCCTTATCTGGGGCTCATTACATTTATGCGAAAACCCCCAATGAGGGGGCTTTTTGTTATACTTCGGGTTTGGCATGAACAGAAATACGTTTTTTCGCTACTGCTTTCACTTCTTTGAAGCTGACAAAATTCTTGTTTTTCTCATCCCATAAGCGGAATCGGAGTGACTTTAAGCTTGTAGCAAGGGTGATCGTTGGTACGTTTTGTAGTGGAGCTGTATTATTATGTGCCTCTTCAAGCTTATAGTTAGGAACCCTTGGGCTTAAATGGTGCACATGGTGATAACCAATATTACCAGTCAAAAATTGCATGATTTTCGGAAGCTTATAAAAAGAACTACCTTCTACAGCTGCTTTTACATACTCCCACTCTTTATCTTCTTCAAAATAAGAATCCTCAAAAGTGTGTTGAACATAGAACAACCAAATGCCAACTGCACCTGAAATCATGAAAATGGAACCCTGTACTAACAGAAACGACTGCCAGCCAATTGCCCAGCAAAGTAGTGAATATAATGCAACGATTAAAACATTCGTTAAATACGTATTGTTGCGTTCCTTCTTTTTTGCACCTTTTCGGTTAAATCTATTTTTTAAAACGAAAACGTAAATCGGACCTAAACCTAACATCACCAATGGATTACGATAAAACCGATAAGCTAATCGAATGCTTAGCGGTGCTGCCAAATATTCATCCACCGTAAGTGTCCATATATCGCCTGTACCTCGTTTATCTAAGTTACCACTTGTCGCGTGATGCACTGAATGCTCATGCCCCCATTGATCAAAAGGGAAAATAGTTAAAACACCCATACATGTCCCAACAATACGGTTGGCACGACGGCTTTTAAAGAAAGAATGATGGGTACAATCATGGAAAATGATGAAAATCCTTGTCAGAAACCCTGCAGCTAAAACCATAGGAACTAATGCCAGCCAATAAGAAACAGAAAGGCTTATATAAGCTACATACCACAAAACCACAAACGGAGCGACCGTGTTAATGATTTGCCAAATACTTTCTTTAGTTGTTGATTTTTCAAATGGAGCCACTTGTTTTCGCAAATTTTTTGTAGATTGTAAGGTCATTTTTTTGAATTCCCTTCCTTTAATTGTGTTGTTATTTCAAAGTATAGTGCAATATTGTTAGTGATGTTAGTATCAGGTGTCATGTGTAGACCATGATAAATGTCATATATAAGTTGAAAATGTTGATAAATACAGCATTCTTGGATCGTTTTTTTTTCTTTTTTCAAGTATAATGAACCAATTCAGCTATCGGTAAATAATTATTTCTTTTCGAGAAATCTTATAGATAAGTCGGATAATCCAATAAGAAGAGGTTATTACATGAGTGAAAGAAGTTTTGAGGAATATAATTTAAGTGAAGAAATAAAAAGAGCACTAGCTGTATTAAAATACGAAGAGCCTACAGAGGTGCAGGGTGAAGTGATCCCGCTGGCTTTGAAAAACCAGGACCTTGTTGTCAAATCACAGACAGGAAGCGGTAAGACTGCCTCCTTCGCTATCCCTATTTGTGAACGAATTGACTGGGAAGAGAAAAAACCTCAGGCCTTGATTCTTACACCAACGAGAGAGCTTGCAGCTCAAGTTCGTGAAGATATCACGAATATAGGAAGATTTAAACGAATTAAGGCCCTCGCTGTTTATGGAAAAGAGCCTTTTTCAAAACAAAGAGAAGAATTGAAGCAGAAAACTCACGTCGTGGTTGGGACGCCTGGACGTGTCATGGACCATATTGACAGAGAAACCTTAGTACTAGATGAAATAAAGTATCTTATTATTGATGAAGCAGATGAAATGCTGAATATGGGCTTTATTGATGAGGTAGAGGCAATTATTAAGGAACTCCCACGGGATAGAGTAACAATGGTATTTTCCGCTACTTTGCCAAAAGATGTTGAAGCTCTTTGCCATAAGTATATGAAGGATCCTGTTAATATTGAGATTGAGTCTACAGGAATCACAACGGATACAATTGAACATCGTGTAATCGAAGTGAAGGATGAAGATAAGCTTTCACTACTTAAGGACGTAACTGTTGTTGAAAACCCAGACAGCTGTCTTATTTTTTGCAGAACAAAAGAACATGTCGATACCGTATATAGCGAATTGGAAGAAGCAAATTATTCATGTGAAAGACTCCATGGTGGACTAGAACAACAAGATCGGTTTGCTGTAATGGATGGATTTAAAATGGGCAATTTCCGTTATCTTGTGGCAACCGATGTAGCTGCACGAGGGATTGATGTTGATAATGTTTCACTAGTGTTTAACTACGATGTTCCTATGGAAAAAGAGAGCTATGTCCATCGCACAGGAAGAACTGGTCGTGCTGGCAAGCAAGGAAAAGCCATTACATTTGTGACTCCGTATGAAGAGAAATTCCTTCGAGCCATTGAACGGTATGTTGGTTTTGAAATACCTCGAATGGACGCACCTAGCCAAGGCGAGGTTGCTAAAGGAAAAGCAGCTTTTGAGGAAAAAATCAGTGGCCGTCGCGTGGTAAGAAATAATAAGACCGCCCGAATCAACCAAGGAATCACGAAGCTCCACTTCAATGGCGGCAAAAAGAAGAAGCTTCGCGCTGTCGATTTCGTTGGGACGATTGCGAAAATTCCCGGAGTGACGGCGGATGATATCGGCATTATCACTGTTCATGACCAGATGTCTTATGTGGATATTCTAAATGGAAAAGGCTCACTCGTTCTCCAAGCGATGGAGAATACACCAGTAAAAGGCAAGAAGTTGAGAGTGAGTAAAGCGATTAAATAATGCAATTTATAATAGCGAACAGTGCTGCTGACACTGTTCGCTTTTATATTTACATATATTCCCTCAACTTCACCTTGGTTTCTTCGTCTGCAAAGCAAGCATCAACACTGTCGAGATAAATCTTCTTATAATCCTCTTCATTCATGTTGAATTCATTAAAGACAATCGTACATTCCTTCGCCATCGTTGTATCGGAAACCGTTCTGTTATCGGTATTAACCGTTACTTTGATTCCATCCTTATGAAAATCATGGATAGGGTGTTCACTATATTGGTTCACTGCTTTTGTTTGGACATTACTGGTTGGGCACATTTCGAGGACTACCTGTTTTTCCTTCACCACATCGTAAGCCTCCGCACAATCCTTAATAAAGACACCGTGCCCAATTCTTTCGGCTCCTAACATCTCAACCGCTTCAAGGACATTTTTCCCCACACCGGTTTCGCCGGCGTGAATCGTTACTCTATAGCCGTACTCTCTTGCTAATGCAATCGGCTCAACAAAGTCACCACAGAACCCTTCCTCTTCCGATGCACATAAATCGATGGCCACAACCCCTTTGCCAAGGAATTGCTTTCCTTTTTCTACAACCTCAAATGCACTTTCAGCTGTCATCGTCCGCATGCAGGATAGAATGATATTGCCATGAATATCGAATTGTTGTTCAGCCTCTCTCATTCCATCAATCACGCTTTGGATGATTTCTTCAACAGATAACCCCATAGCCGTGTGCAGTAATGGAGCAAATCGAACCTCCATGTATTTCACATTTTCCTTGGCTGCATCTTCAAACAGTTCAAAGGTAATTCTTCTTAAATTCTCCTTTGACTGCATTACTAAATTTGGCAGAGCAAAACGCTTTAAGTATTCATCGAGAGATTCACAATCTAGTGGAGCAATGAGCTCTTGTTGGATCTCGTCCCTATCCATCGTAGGCAGACTGATGCCTTCTCTTTTTGCTATATCAATAATTGTTTCCGCTCTAAGGCTTCCATCAAGATGGCAATGTAATTCAATTTTAGGTAAGGTAGTAAAATTCATAAGATGTGACCCCCGTCATTTTTTTATAAAAAAAAATTCCTGATTACGAAGAAAATACACATACATGTACATTCTTCGTAATCAGGAATTATTGGTTCCTGGTAGAGACCCCCAAACCATATCTTTGGAGTTATACGAACTTTGCTTATTTCATTGAGACAAGATTAATAGAGATTGTTTGTGTTGTCAAGACCGTTTCTCACATTACCCAGTGGCCAATTGCCATTCTTTTACGTTCTGCTTGGAATAGAGTTCTTTGTAGTAGCCGCTCTTTTTCAATAGACTTTGGTGGTTCCCACTTTCTATGATTTTCCCATTTTTTATCACAAAAATCGTATCTGCATTTAGAATCGTAGAAAGTCTATGAGCAATCATAATAATGGTTTTGTCGTAATCGAATTGGTTGATTGATTCTTGAACCAGTTTTTCACTTTCATTATCTAGAGCACTTGTGGCTTCATCTAGAATAATGAGGGATGGATTTTTCAAGAATACACGAGCTAGAGCCACTCTCTGTTTTTGTCCGCCAGAAAGCTTTACTCCTCTTTCACCTATTTCTGTATCGTAGCCATTCGGTAGTGCGGAAATAAACTCATGAGCAAATGCCTTTTTGGCAGCGGCAAAAATCTCTTCATCGGACGCATCCAGCTTTGCCATTTTTATATTATCTTTAATCGAGGTGCTATAAAGAAAGTTATCCTGGGTGACAATCCCCATCTGTTCTCTCAAACTTGCGATGGAATAATCCTTAATGTTGACACCATCAATTAATACTTCACCATTTGTAGCATCATACATTCTCAGAAGCAGCTGAAGGATAGTACTTTTTCCCCCTCCGCTCTCACCAACAAACGCATATGTTTTCCCTTTTTCAAGCGTCAACGACACATTTTTAATAATGTTGTTTTTTCCGTCATACGAGAAAGTTACGTTATTTAACTTAATAGATTGTGTGAACTGGTTTAGTTCAACTGGGTTTGCTTTTTCTATAATCGTGGATGGTGTGTGGAAGAAATCAAAGATCCTCCCCAGTGCAACGCTTCCCTCTGTAATGGCCGGGTAGGCATTGACTAAAGCTGCCACCGGGCTTCTCATTTTATCAACATAAGCAAAAAAGGCAATTAAACTGCCAACAGTTATACTTCCATCGATGACAAAAAGACTCGCCACAATCGCCACGATAAACGGAGTCATATCACTGAGCACATTGACGAGAGCTAACATGACCGCATTTATCCTCGCATGTTTATCTGTCAGTCGATCAAAATGGTGTAAATGCTGATTTAGCTCTTCTTTGTCTCTCTTTTCTGCCGCGAACAATTTGGAAAGAAAAGCTCCCTGTATTTTTTCAAAAATAAATCCGCTCATCACCGACCGGTACTTCATCATGTTTCTGGTGGACTGCTTAAACCTTTTTGATAGAAAGTGGGCCAGAATAAATTGGACTCCCACCAATACCACTGACAGAATTGCTAACTTCACATTAAGGGTTAGCATCACTACGATGACAAACAGCAACACGATCATTTCAATCCAAATGTTTCCGAAAACTGCGGTTAGAAAGCCACGGACCTTCTCAATATCATCGAAAAAGCGAGTTCCAATTTCTCCACTTTTGTTCTCAACTAAATACTTAGCGTCCAAGGAATGAACCTTTTGAAAAGCGTCCTTGCGCAGCTGTTTGATAATGTTATTGTTGGCTTTTTGAATACAAAACTGCCTAACATATTCCATAGGTGTTCGGATGAGAAGGAATACCAGAATCATACTTGCAGCAATGTACAAAAGTTGTTCTAGCATTTCCGCTCGCGACAAGGATTCATTTTGAAGCAGCTGATCGAAGATATATTTTAAAATCAAGGGAACAAACAGCGGAATCAGGAACCGAAATAAACTCCCCACAAATCCAATGAGATAATAGCGGCTTACTTGTTTTACATAGGGTAAAAATAATTTAAAATCTTTCATGCGATAAAACTCCTTTCATTAGCCAAATTTAGCTGGCAATTCGCCATACGACAGTAAGCAGTGGTTATCTGACAGTTAACTAGCTTTATGCGACAGTTAAATAACGCTATCCGACAGTTAACTAGCTTTATGATTTCATTGTACGGTCGGGTGTTATCTTACAAACCGCATAACTTTGGTATTAGCCCCGCATGGTTTTCGAGTTTTACCGCAAGATTTTAGCGGAGTCTGTGCTACATCTTTGCGGTTTTTGAATCCTTTCACTGTCGTAAGATGATTTCATACCAAATGAAAGGATGTTGATTTTCATGAATAACCACACACAAGCACAGGAGCCATCCATGAGTTCTTTATTTTCTAACCGCTTCGTTCAAGCTATTTTACTATCCGGACTGTTCCTACAACTGGGAATCTGGGTACGTAATTTTGCGATTTTACTGTTCGTAACCGAACAGACCAACAAGGATCCATTTGCTATTTCCATGATTTCTGTAGCAGAATTTGCTCCAATCTTTCTATTCTCCTTTATTGGAGGAACTTTTGCTGATCGATGGAGACCCAAACGCACGATGGTTCTTTGCGACCTACTGAGTGCCTTATCGGTGTTTGCCGTTTTGCTAGCTCTTGTATTTGGAGGGTGGAAAGCGATCTTCTTCGCTACCCTTGTTTCGTCCATTTTGTCTCAGTTTTCGCAGCCTTCAAGTATGAAGTTATTTAAGCTCCACGTTCCTGAATCACTCATTCAGATGGGGATGTCTATGAACCAGACGATTCAGGCCATTTTTATGATTCTTGGTCCTATGATTGGTACGTTGATTTACTTCCGATTTGGCATCAACGTTGCCATTGCAGTCATGGGTACATGTTTCCTTCTCTCTGCTCTTGTTCTTACCTTCTTACCTGCTGATAAAAAGGTTGAAGTGACCACAGCCGCAAATGTGTCTAAGGAAATGAAAATGGGCTTTCGTTATGTAATGTCTAATAAGCTTTTTCTTTATATGGGCGGTTTCTTCTTAGCAGCTGGAATGGGAATGGGTCTTATCAACCCACTTGGTATCTTTTTGGTGACTGAACATCTTGGATTAACCGCACAAAACCTGCAATGGTTTACAGCAGTGAATGGAGTGGGGATGATTTTAGGAGGCGTTGGTGCTATGGCTCTTGCAAAGAAAACTACGCCACAGACTATGCTGTTAATCGGCTTTGTCTCTAGTGCTATTTCTGTTGCGGTTATGGGGTCAGTAAACCTGATTTGGGTTGCCCTTCTCACTCAATTTATTGCTGGACTAATGGCTCCACTTATTCATATTTCCTGCAATACGCTCATTCTCACTAATGCCGAGGAATCCTTCGTGGGCAGGGTGAACGGTATCTTAAATCCTCTTTTCATGGGGGGAATGGTGTTGAACATGAGTTTAGTCGGCATTCTTAAGGCGCAATTTCCTTTAACGGCCCTCTATTTAATCGCGGCAAGCTTATTCCTGATAGGAGCAGTAGCTATGCTTCCGATGCTTCGAATCAAGCAGGCAAAGCAAATGAATGTAGCTAAAATGCAGCATCATTAAAAGGATTCCACAGTAGATAAGAGGCTGACTCATAATGAGTCAGCCTCTTATCCTTTTACAAAATGATCTGTTGATATAAAAATTCCGCACCCTGTCCTATCCCTAAAACCCGATGGATAAATAAGTATCGTAATGATTGGATAGTTCGACTGCAATTTGAGAGCCAGAATTGCCGCCGCCGACAACTAACACTGGGCCATCCTTTAGCTGTGCAGGATTCTTATATTCAGAAGAATGAAGCTGTACCACTTGTTGTGGAAGTTCTTGCGCAAATGAAGGAATTATTGGGGTGTGAAAGGGACCTGTAGCTATAACTATTTTCTTTGTTTTAATAATGGAGTCTGTTGTTGATATGATAAATGTATCGTTTTCTTTTTGAACTCTTTGAACATGACATGAAAATTGAATCGGCAAATCAAAAGCTTTAGCATAACGTTCTAGGTATTCTGCAATCTCATCCTTGGTTGGAAACCCTGCTGGATTCCCCTCTAAAGCCAATCCGGGCAGAGCACTGTATGACCGTGGAGTAAACAAGACAAGTGAATCATACCGATTCCGCCAGACATCACCTTCACTTTTATTGTTATCTACTATAATAAAAGATAAAGAGGAGTGCTTTAGGTAATATCCTATGGATAAACCAGCCTGGCCAGCACCGATCACAACCACATCGTACATCATCTATATCACTCCTTTTGCACTATCGGATACCGTTGTTGTTCAATAATACTATTATACTAGTTTTTTCCAAATAATAAAAAACTACTGGTTGTTCCCAGTAGTTCCAATCTTAAATCGAATTCATTACGTATGGATATACCAACGTAGCAGCGGTTGTTCTTGCTGCTTCTTCTCCCATTAGCTTCCCTACGAGATGGAGAGACATATCGATTCCAGCTGATACTCCTCCTGAAGTAAGTACCTGCCCATTATCGACGAAACGTACATCCCGCACCACTTCAATATCTTGATAGATTTTTTCCAGATAATCATACGCAAAAGGATGAGTGGTCGCTTTTTTATCCGTGAGAATTCCAGCCTCCGCTAACAGGATGGCCCCTGAACAAACGGAAGCAATGGTTCTACCAGATTGACTGTATGTGGATATCCAATTTATTAATTCTCGATCCTGAATACAGGTGTCAATGGCATGAAATGGCCCGCCTGGAACGATAAGAATGTCTAGGTTTTGGCTGATATTCTCAAAACTAAAGTCCGGTGTAATCTTAAGCCCATTATTGCTTGTAACTATGCCGCCATGTTTGGATATCGTCCAAACCTTAAATGGCTTTCGTTCAGCAGGAATACCTTTCGTTAACAATTCTGGTACTTCGTTAGCTGAATTCGTCGTTAACGAAAATACCTCAAATGGCCCCGAATAGTCTAATACATCCACGTTATCAAATAATAAAATTCCTACATTCCACTGATTTTTCATATTGTCCACTCCCATTGTAAATTATTAAATCATCAAAGCCCCTCTTATCCGGGCTATGATGGTTTTTCATTGGTTTTTAGCTAAAATGTATTTGATTCTGTATATGAAGGACAGTTCTTCCTTGATTTCTATCAAAACTGTCTTTCATCCATATTGTTAGCGCCTGCTCCTCTTAGCGTGTAGTTAATTAGGTTATTCTTTTATCTCGATTACGAACGGAAATGCTCTTACTGTCCCATTTTGTTTAAACTCTGCCCAAATCTTGTAGATACCAGGTTTTTCAAAGGTTGTTTGAAAGATAGGCTCCTTCTCATTTGACGGATGAACATGAAGAAACTCTTTTCCGTATTCGTCAAGAATGACGACATGCCCCATTGCCCCTAAATAGGGAGTCAAATTCGTTTGATCTAAATCGAAGGATAGCGTTACAGGTTCTCCTGCCTTAAATGTACTAACCTTTAATGTGACTGTTTCTCCATCAACCTTTTTACTAAAGGTAGTATCCGGGATCAGCTCATGGCCGTGTGTTGCAGAGCTTGGATTCCCCACGATAAAGGAAACAGGCTCTACTTGATATGCAAAATTCTTCGGCTTTATATCGATAAAGGCTTTATAAAACCCTTCTGGTAAGTTATTTTTAATCGTATATTCACCTTTACCGGTTCTCTCCGGGTGCACGTGGTAATATTTCTGTAGCTGTTCATCTACGATAATAAGATGCAACTCCTTCTCATGATTGATTTCCAGCTCGTCAATAGGGTTGCCCGCTTTATCTTTTAAGAAAATCTTTATATTCTTATTATCATTTTGTACAAATGCATTCACTTCACTGCCTTCATGGGTGGTTCCAGAAGCGGATTCATGAGCATGGCCTCCGCTTTCACCACTTTCAGCCATTTCATCATGACTATTTTCCATTTTCATTTCTTCTTTCCCATGGTTCTCCGTCTGAGCCGCAGTGCTTTCATCCTCAGCAAACCATTTATCATAAGCCTCAAATCCAAGGATTACGACCGTTACATAGAGAATCCCAGCTAATGCCCACTTGATCATGCCACTCACTCCTATTTTTGGGGACAGTCCCCCGATGCTTTAACGCAGTGGGGGACTGTCCCCGCATTTTTACACACTTCTTAATGCATCTATCGGATTCAATCTTGATGCTTTTCTAGCTGGCGCTATACCAAAAATAATTCCGATGCCTGCAGAGAAGCCTAGTGCCAACAATACGGTATAGGTGGAGAGTGCGAAATTCGCGCCAATTAATGTACACACTCCCAAGGCGATTAACACACCTAACAAAAAGCCGATCGCTCCACCAAAGAGAGATAAGAATACAGCCTCCAGTAAAAACTGCTGCTGAATCCGTTTCGGTTCTGCTCCGAGAGCCTTTCTTAGCCCAATTTCTGTTGTTCTTTCGGTTACAGACACCAACATCATGTTCATGATTCCAATCCCACCGACAACAAGTGAAATGGATGCGATCCCCCCAAGCATAAGAGATAACATCGTTGTGATCTTATTAAATGATGCCAGCATATCCTGCATATTCATCACGGTAAAACTATTATCTTTGTAATTGAACGCCTGTTTTAAGACTGCTTCGATATCTTCCGTGATTTTTTCAGAATGATTGGAGTTACCCATATAAACGTCCACACTAGAAATATATCCTGTACCAAGAATGCGCATTGAAGTCGTGTAAGGTATGATTACTGCATCGTTGTTCGAGGAATCTGAAAAGCTATTAGATTCCTGAAGTGTTCCTATTACCGTATAAGTGACACCAGAAATCAGCAGCTTTTTACCCACAGGATCTTCTCCCCAAAACAATTCGTCTGCTATATTAGCACCAATTAAACACACATTATTTTTACTATCAATATCAAGAATCGTTAGTCCTCTTCCCGTTTCAACCAGATCTTTATTCTTTGAAAAATACACATCATTCTTTCCCTGAACTGAGATATCCGTTTTTTCATTACCGTTATAAACCACCGTAGTGCTTCCTGAAAGAGTGGGAGAAACACCAACAACATCCTCGATTTCGGCAAGCTTTTGAATGTCACTATCAATTAACCCCTGCTTCAGTGGTGTTCCCATAGCTTTAACGGATATTTTATCTGCACCAAAGGAGGAAAACTCACTTGTCATTCCATTCATTGCACCTTTAACTATGGTAATCAATGCAATTATGGATGCGACCCCAATCACAATTCCGAGCATGGTTAGGAAGGAGCGCATTTTGTTATGGATGAGGTTCATCCATGACATCTTCAGATTTTCCTTAAACATATACATGCTCCTCTCTCAGTTTGCCGTCTAAAATGTGAACAATCCTGCTGGCATTTTTGGCAATCTCGATATCATGAGTAATCATAATGATGGTTTTTCCTTCTTGATGAAGCTCATGAAAAAGCTCCATAATTTGCTGACCTGTTTTTTGATCTAGTGCTCCAGTGGGTTCATCTGCTAGTAATATTGTGGGCTCCGTTACCATCGCTCTCGCAATGGCCACCCTCTGCTGTTGTCCTCCAGAAAGCTGATTCGGCCGGTTTTGTAATTTTTCACCGAGCCCCACTCTAATGAGCAGTTCGCTGGCCCTCCGTCTACGTTCCTTTTCAGCCACCCCCGCATATACAAGAGGCAGTTCCACATTTTGAATGGCACTCAGTCTAGGCAGGAGTTGGAATTGTTGAAAAACAAATCCAACCTCTTTGTTTCGAATCGCTGCCAGCTCAGATTCATCAAGCTCATCAACCTTTTGATTCGATAAAAAATAATCTCCGTTTGTCGGTGAATCAAGACAACCAATCAGGTTCATCAGTGTAGATTTGCCTGAACCAGAAGGTCCTAATATCGCAACAAAGTCTCCTCTATTCACTGTTAAATTGATATGGTTTAAGACGACTTGTTCTTCCTCGCCCATTACATACGTTTTGGTTATCTGATTGATTTTGAGAATTTGCTCACTCATTATTGGTTCCTCCCTGCATCATATCTGCATGAGAAACCTCTTTATTATCAGATGAAATGATGACCTCTTCACCAGCACTCACACCGTCTTTAATTTCAATCGTCGTTCCATCGTTAATGCCTGGTTGAATATATTTTTTGGTTGTCATCCCTTTTTCTTTTGGAATCAAAACATAAGGTTTATTTTTGCTATCAAATTGAATGGCTTTCATGGATAAAGTCACTACACCCTTTGCCTGTTGCTTCAATATTTTAGCCTCTGTACTCATTCCCACTTTGATTGCTTCATCTTTAACCAGATCAATAGTTGCGGTAAAATAAGACACCCCATTTTCATTGGTTGCTTCCTTAGAAATCTCAGAAACCGTTCTTTTTATTTCTTTTTCAAGTGCATTGATTGTTACATTGACCTCTTGACCTACCTTTAAATATTTCAGGTCATATTCGTCGACCTTTACGGTGGTTTGTAACACGGAATAGTTAACGATATCAACAAGCTGCGCCCCAGACATTAGCTCCGCGTTTTTCTCTACATGGATCTTCGAAATCTCCCCGTCTAAAGTGGCCTTTATTTTGTTCCCCTGTTTCGTTACCATCAAGACATCTCCGGTTTTCACTTGGTCGCCTACTTTGACCTTAATTTCTTTAATTTGAATGGCCTCTTCGCTCGTTACTGTCTTTCTGTTTTTCGCTTCTACTGCCCCGGAAAAGCTGTAATAGGTTGCAATGTCCCCCGTTTGTGCTTTTTCTTTTTCAACGTTACCTATTCCCTTCGGCGTAAGTAACACCGCTGAAATCAATGAGGCAACGATTAGTCCTACAATCGACCAAATCACGATCTTCTTCTTACTCTTCTTTTTTTGTTTTGTATTCATCTTAATTCCCTCCGCTATTTTTATTTTGAAAATGTTATTCTGACTAGGTTTTTTCTGTTGTATTGGATGATTTCATTGTACGGAGTTTCGATTGGCTCAAAACCGCAGACTTTAGGAGACCCCCCGCAGAATTTTGTGGTAACACCGCATGTCCTTTTGCAAAAATTGGTATTCCTCTCGCAAGCGTAAAAAAACCTTAACTCGACAAGTTAAGGTTTCTACATATGGACTGTATTTTTCTTCTGAACTTGTTGAGACCATAACACTGCGCCACCACCAATTATTACGATAATTAATACGATGATTAAATAGGTTGGTAAAAACAATACCGCTATGGCAAACCAACCAAACAAAAGCAAAAGCGGACTGGTTGCTCTAAGAAACAAATAAGTAAATCTCGACCATCCAGATCGAATTAAAGGTGTTGCTTCTAATAATAAAATGGTCGGGTTCATAATGATTCCATAAATAAGCGGCAGCCCGATATACTTCGGAAACTCCATATCCATACAAATACCAATGAGATAGACTAAACCCGCACTCAAGGCTTGCATAAAGTAATCAATGTGCGCAGATTTTAGTTTCTTAGTGTTGGTAAACGTTTGTCTCATTAATGGATTCTTTTGATAGTGAACAGCGGCTAAAGGCAGCGACAATACCAACCCGATCATAAAGGAAAATAATCCCCATTGCAGTATCACAATATTCAACATGTTTCATCCTTTCGTTTCTAACGGTTTAATAAAATCATATTCCATGAGAAGCCATCGCTTCGCGCAAACAATGATGTCAAACACGCAAAAAATTGTGGGGGCACCGAACACTCCACTTCATTTTTTGCGCAAAAAAATAACCGGTGGTTACCGGTTATCTTCAGTTTAATATAAATCTTCATTTGGTAAAATGCCCAGGCTTTTGGATTTTTTGATGGCTTCTACCCGGGAATTCACGTTTAGTTTTTGGAACAGTTCCGTTAGACTGTATTCTAATGAACGTTGACTGATTAATAGTGTCTTAGAGATTTCTTTGTTGCTGTGCCCTTTTGCTAATTCACGAAGAAGTGTTTCTTCTTTTTTTCCAATCGTAGTTTTTTCATTTGCCTTATCCCCTTGAACCACGATTTCCTGACGTCTAAGCTGCTTTAACAAATGCATAGGGACAATCGCTTCTTTCCTCGCTGCACTTCGAATCGCCTGAACCAATTGCTCACGGGTTGACGTTTTCGCGACAAAGCCCGAAACCCCTGAGTCCATCAGTAAATTAAAGTGAGGAGCAATATCAAATCCGGAATAAATTAAAATCACAGCATCAGGAACATCCTCGAGCACCTTCCGTGCCAAATCGGCCCCATTGATATTGGGCATATATAGGTCAAAAAGAATCACATCAAATGTCTTCAGACGAACCAAATCAGGGACACAATATACGTCCGTTTCAATCGTGACATTCATATCTGGCTCTGCTTCTATCAACATTTTTGTTCCTTCGACGACTGATCGATGATCATCAACCAACAATATTTCCATAGTAATCACCTTTTTGCTTTGTTGTAGTAGGCAGGGTAATGTTCACCTGAAAACCATGCCCTGTAACGGAATGTACCTTTACCTCTCCTTCTAAACTTAAAACTCTATTTTCAATACCGGCAATACCCATATGTTTATAGGAGCCTTCCATACCACATAACTCTACCCCAACCCCATCATCATTATAGGAAAAGTAAACCTGTTCTTGATTGCTTGCCAGCTTCATCGTTACTTTTGTTGCCTTAGAGTGTTTCGTTGCATTATTTAATAGTTCTTGCACGATACGATACATTCCTAAAATTTGATCTTCATTGAGAGGGATTTGCATGTTTTCAGCATCAAATTCTATCTCGTAATTAGAGAACATTCTTGCGTATGAAAAGAGACTTTTTAACGATTCTACTAATCCCATTTTCAGAAGAAATGGCGGCCGCAATTCATTACAGGTAATGCGAATTTGGTGGATAGCATCGAGTAAACCTTCCTCAATTTCCACCAATTCCTCTTTTATCTCCTTATTAAATAAAGACGTGGAGCGAAGTGATTCCAGCCTGCGATACCAAATAATGAGATCCTGCAAAACGGTATCATGAAGGTCGCTGGATAAGGCGGCTCTTTCTTTTTCTGACAATCTGAATAAAAGGCGTAACATCCATTTAGGTGTTTCATTGTAAACAGCCATGTTCTCCATACGCTTCATCAGGTCTTCGATGAATTGAAGGTTATCGTAAAGAATGGTGACATAATGGACAGCAGTCTCCAGCCACTCCTCTTCCATTTTAAGCAGGGCATCTCTGAAAGTAATCTGTAAGTATATGAGCTGCTCCCTCTCACCAATTTTAATCCACTTATCATTCCGTACCCTGTCATTCGGTTCCTGCCCCCGTGGTATTTCTTCAATGGAAGCATCCGTCACGGGTAACACACTCTTTACCTCATCGATTAGCCGACTTTCTAACTCAGATACCTTCATGACATTGGCAAGGTCATTAGAAAAACGATTAATACTTTGTTGGAGCGTTTTGTACCTTTCTTCACTTAAGAGGAGTTCCCGCTCCTCCCGTTTCCGATCCGTAATATCCTTCACGATTCCATGTACACCATTTAATTCTCCAAATAGAAAAATCGGTACGAATGTAATATGAACAATTCGCTCCCCTATGCTAGAGCGAACGATACGACACTCCACATCTCTTGATTCTTTCCTCTGGATGACATCAGAAAGAACTTGGAATACAGGAAGGTGGTCTTCATCATGAATTAAACCGATAAAACAACGGTCTGGCAACTGCTCCATTTCAATACCTGTTATTTTCTCAAAGGCATGATTCGCATTGACAAAGTTGGCATGTAAGTCAATTGAAAATACACCATCTAAGTTGTTCTCAAATAAGGATTTATACCTTTGTTCGCTCTCCTCAATCACTAGCTCAGATCGTTTTTTCTCCGTGATATCTAACATCATGCTGTCAAGTCGTTCAACTGCTCCTGTCTTATCCAAGTATGGTTGGACGATCAGCTGGCCCCATTTCGTTTCATTTTCATGATGGATAAAACGGATGAGTTTGTTCACTGGTAATCCCTTATCTAACGTTTCCTTTGCTTCCCCCATGAGCATACGATTATCCTCAGGGTGGATATGGTCATGCATGCGGATCGGTTTATTCATGAGTTCATGCTTAGGAATACCTGATATTTTTTCAATACTCTCAGAACAAAAGGTTAAAAAGCTAAAATCCTTATCTGTTGACCAAACCGCTGCATTCACGCTTTCCAGGATATTTTCCAGTAACTGCTCTGTCATTTTGCGTTCTGTTATATCTCTCACGACAGCCACTACATACTTTACATTTCCAAAACTATCTAGTACGGGTTTGACTTTTGTTTCGGCATAGAGTGTGAATCCCTGTGAATGGATTACGCGGTATTCCAAACTGACTTGCCTCTTTGTTTCAACCACCTGAAGATGTTTGGATCGAACATAGTCTCTGTCTTCTGGATGAATGATATCAAATGCATCCATCCCTTCGTATTGATCAATGGTATAACCTATTAACGGTTCGAAGGATGGCGAAACATATCGGACAGTTGATTTATTATCAACCATGACGATCGCATCTGTCATGTTATCGGCGATAATCTTGTACTTTACACCCTCACTTAGAACATCATCACTACTACTGTAATTCGAATTTTTCCCCATCGCCACTTCCCCTTTCAACGCAGCACACTTTCCAATATCATCCTATTTATCCTCATTATAATCGAGGATGAATCTATGATACACGCAAAAAAATAGGGAAAGTCCGCAATTTATGTACCGGGCCAAGTTTACTTCTTTTCAACATAAAGTATGTTATCGAGGGAATACTACTCCTATTTAGTTAAAAAGTGGGAGGATTTTCAATTGACTAATCAAAATACCCTATCCATTTTCGCTTTAGGCGGAATTAATGAAATCGGAAAAAACATGTATGTAGTTCAATATGCAGATGATATTGTCATAATCGACTGCGGCGGTAAGTTTCCCGATGAGAGTCTATTAGGAATTGACTTGATCATCCCTGATATTACTTATTTAGAAGAAAACAGGGAGAAAATTCGCGCCTTGGTGGTTACCCATGGTCATGAGGACCATATCGGTGGCGTTCCTTACTTTTTAAAAAAATTAAACGTACCGATTTATGCCACGAATTTTACTTTAGGGTTAATCGAATTAAAGTTAGATGAGCACCGACTAATGAGGGATACGAAGCTCATCCCTGTTAATGCTGATTCAAAACTTGATTTCGGGCAACTCCAAGTATCCTTTTTTAAAGTGAGCCACAGTATTCCTGACTGTCTCGGAATTGTTTTGCATACACCTGAAGGAAATGTCGTACATACCGGTGACTTCAAATTCGACCTGACACCTGCTAATAACCAATATGCAGATATTCATAAAATGGCTGAAATCGGCCGGCAGGGTGTCCTGGCTCTCATCTCAGAAAGTACCAATGCTGAGCGGACCGGGCTAACTCCTTCCGAACGAATGGTAGGCAGTCATATGGACGAAGCTTTCATGAAGGCAGAAGGCAAAATTATTGTTTCTACCTTTGCTTCGAATGTAAATCGGGTACAGCAGGTTGTCGATTCAGCCATCAAAACGAACCGCAAACTTGCCTTACTCGGCCGGAGTATGGTGAATGTCGTAGATGTGGCGATTGAACGAGGGTATTTAACGGTTCCAGAGGGAATGCTGATTGAGCCGCGCGAGGTCGATCAATTAGCTCCAGAAAAAGTAGCGATACTTTGTACAGGGAGTCAAGGAGAACCAATGGCTGCACTTTCACGACTTTCTAGCGGCAACTACCGGGATGTGGCGATTTATCCAGGGGATACGGTTGTTTTAGCTGCCTCCCCGATACCAGGTAATGAAAAGGATGTATCACGAATTATCGACAACCTGTTTCAACTTGGGGCGAAAGTCATTTATGGTTCTGGCAGCACCACTGGCATGCATGTGTCCGGCCATGGCTATCAGGAAGACTTGAAGCTGATGCTCACCTTAATGCAGCCTACGTATTTTATTCCGATCCACGGTGAATATCGCATGTTGCATCATCATCGCCTGCTAGCCGAATCGATTGGAGTAGAGAAAAACAATACCTTCATTATTAAAAATGGCGATGTGGTCGATATCGAAAACGGAGCGGCACGCCAAACTCGGAAGGTGCCATCAGGAGATACGTATGTTGACGGTATAAGCGTCGGCGATGTTGGCGCGATTGTGTTACGCGACCGAAAGCAGCTATCTGAGGATGGAATGCTGGTCATCGTTTTAACATTAAGTAAATCAGAGCGAAAAATTATATCTGGACCTGATACAATAACTCGTGGGTTTGTATTCGTAAAAAATTCCGAGGATCTTATCAAAGAAGTGAACCAGCTCGTTCGAAAAACAGTCAATGATCTACAAGAGGAAAATGTCCGCCAATGGAATATCATCAAACAAAACATTAAGAAAACCGTCGGCCAATACCTATTCGCACAAACCAAGAGAAAACCGATGATCCTGCCTATTATCATTGAAATATAAAAAGGTGTCAGGCACCATTGTGAAATTTTCACATGGTGCCTGACACCCTTTCTACTATCCTTTATTCTAAAGAACCCACTGTTTGCAATAATTCATTTGATTCTGGAGTAACGTAAATCGTTCGGCTTGGGAAGGCAACTTCTACTCCTTCATCCTCTAAAATCCCCATGATTTCTAAGTTGATTTCATGTTTAATTTTTACGTGTTCTGCCCAAACGATCGTATTGGTGAAGAAATAGATAAGAATATCGAGACTGCTATCATTATAATGATCAAATGCAACCATGATCGTATCCGGATGAATGTCTTCATGAGTCTTCAACATCTCTTCCATTCGTCGAACCACTCTTACAATTTGGTCTTTAGTCGTTTTATAGTTAATGCCTAAGTGGAAATTGATCCGTCTTTTCCCCATACGGCTCCAATTGGTAATGGGTTCGTTTGCCAGGGTTGAATTGGGAACGGTGACGAGTGCTTGACTAAACGTTCTTACTTTCGTGCTTCGGAAATTTATATCTTCAACTGTCCCCTCCACGCTAGGGGTTAAAATCCATTCTCCAATTGAAAAAGGTTTCTCTGTGACAATGACGATCCCACCAATTAGGTTCCCTACCGCTTCTTTGGCAGCTAAAGCAAAGGCCAATCCACCTAATCCAAGACCTGCAACCAGGCCATTTACATCATAATTAAATTCCTGACCAATAATCGTGATACTAATCGCAATAAGGATGACACGGATGGTTCTTGAAATAAACGGAAGAAGAATCAAGTCAATTTTATTGTTGATCTTCTGGTTCACGCTGATTAATATCCCCGAAGTAGGAGAGGACAAATTAAACAATCCCCAAGTAATTAACACAATGACCATCGAACGTAAAAATTTTAAAAATAACGCATTATGTTGTTCGACAAACGGGAAGTAATCCATTGCTACATATAAACCTACAATAATAAATGCCCACCCTAACGGACGTTCGAAACTTAAAAAGATTTGCGTAAAGAAATCAGTAGGTGTTTTTCTAGACAGCTTTAGAATCAACTGAAACACATACTTAGTAAATAGGTTTCTAAAAAGAATAAACAACAGCAAAATCACAATAGAAATCCCTAAATTTTTTAACATATCATAGTCTAATGACGACATTGAAAAAGCCAGTACAAATGAATCCATAGACATTTTAAAGATACCTCTCTTTTATTACTTTTTTAAAACAATACATCCACATATCTTAAAGGCTAAAACTAATTATTTGAATATGGCAAAAGTCATGGATTTATTCTTAAAATCTTCCATATAAATATTTATACTATTCTAACAAATGCTGTAATATGAAATTATAACTAGAGTCGATGGGGGATGTTTCTATGAACAAGAGAAAGCTGGCTTCACTTATAATCGTTGGTTTGTTACTTTTATTTATTATTGTAACCGGTTTCAATACACTAACTTTAAAATCAAAGCAACCCTCTCCTATGCCAGTCAAAACAGTGATTAACCAGGATGAAGCAGTCGCGCATCTATCAAAAGCCATCACGTTCAAAACCGTTTCCTATCAAGACCGTAGTAAATTTGATTTCAATGAGTTTAGTAAGTTTATTGATTTTTTACAAGAGAGCTTTCCGACCGTCTATAAAAATCTAGAATTTGAAAGAGTAAACGATTACGCCCTCGTCTATAAATGGAAGGGCAGTGATTCTAGCAAACTTCCCATCGGATTAACGAGCCATTATGATGTGGTCCCCGTGTTAACAGGAACCGAAGCCAATTGGGAGCAGGACCCTTTTAGCGGTAAGGTGGTCGACGAAAAGATTTGGGGCCGGGGGACATTGGATGACAAGATTGGCGTCATTGGTATTTTACAAGCAGTCGATTATCTATTAGCCGAAGGCTTCAAGCCGGACCGCGACATGTACTTCATGTTTGGGTTTGATGAGGAAATCGGCGGGGATGAAGGTGCGAGTGCTATTGTAAACACCTTGAAAGAAAGAGGGATAACGTTTGACTATGTGTTAGACGAAGGTGGGGCCATTGTTGAAAACATGGTGCCTGGTGTGGAGCAGCCAGTCGGTGTCGTTGGGATTTCAGAGAAGGGCTCTGCCACTGCAGAATTAATCATTGAAGGCAGTGGCGGACACTCGTCGCAGCCGAAGGATCACACCAATATCGGCCGAATCGCCAGTGCTATTAGTAAATTGGAAGATACCCAGTTTAAAGGGGACCTGAGGGGTCCAGGAGAAGACATGTTTGAATTTGTGGCACCCGAAATGAGCTTTGGAATGAAATATGTATTTGCTAACAAAGCTATTTTTGAACCGGTGATTGAAAAAATCCTATTGCAGCAGCCTGCATCCGCTGCGTTAATTCGAACCACCATCGCCCCGACGATTTTTCAGGCAGGTGAACAATACAATGCCCTACCGGAAAAGGCATCTGCCATTATTAATCTTCGGGTGATGCCTGGTGATTCCTTAAGGGGGATAAAAAGTTTTATAGAAGATACAATTGACGACAAAGACATTGATGTAAAAATCACAGGCAATGAGGCCTCCAAGGTATCATCAGTGAACGGCTGGCAATTTAAGTCGATCCAACAGGCTGCGAGAAATGTGTATCAGGATGCTGTCGTTGCGCCTTACTTAATGTTTGCTGGATCCGATGCACGGCAATATGACCCAATCGCGAAAAACACCTATCGTTTCTTGCCTGTACAAATTACTTCTGAAGATCTCAACCGGATGCATGGGACAAACGAACATGTCAGCATCGAAAACTATATGAACGCCATTAAGTTTTATGTGGAAGTGATGAAAGAGGCAAATAAATAATGTGTTAAGAGGTGCCTTCCCAAGAAATGCACCTCTTTTGCAATCATCTCTACCCACCTAAGCCTCCATCCTCCCCTTTTCCTGTAAACTTAGCTATAATAACAAAAATGATGAAAAGCACCAGGAATAGGAGTTGGTTGCTTATGACAAACATTAGGGATCTCGCCAAGATGGCTGGCGTTTCTGTGACTACTGTGTCTCGTGTGTTAAACCAGCATCCTTATGTGAGTGAGGATAAACGAAACGCGGTGCTGGAAGCCATCAAACAAACGAATTACCAGCAAAATATCAATGCGGTCCATTTGAGTATGGGGAAAACCTTTCTTGTTGGTGTCGTTGTTCCTTATATTAACCATCCCTATTTTTCGTTGTTATTGAAGGGAATGGCAAGTGAGGCATTGAAACACAACTACAAACTAGTTCTTTTTCAGACCAACTATGATGAAACAAGAGAATTAGAAGCCTTACAAATGCTGAAACAAAAGCAAATAGATGCACTGATTATTTGTTCCCGTAAAACCAGGTGGACGACGATTTCTGACTACCTGACTTTTGGCCCGATAATTTTATGTGAAGATACGAGAGGGAGGCCCGTTTCGTCCACCTTTGTAGACCACTATAAAAGCTTTATGACTGCACTAGAATATTTATATGACAAAGGGCATCGGAACCTTGGTTATTGTATCGGACGTAAATCTGGTAGGAACAGCTTTTATCGAGAGAAGGCCTTTAAAGATTTTGTCACCAAACATGATTTGCCTTTTCATTCCACTAATATTTTTGACCACTGTTTGAATTTTGAGGATGGAGAACGGGTTATTGAGCGGATTTCAGACATGTCGGAACCGCCGTCTGCACTGTTGGTGACCAGTGATGAAGTTGCAGCAGGAATTGTTACCTGTGCCCAAACCCGAGGGTTATCTATCCCCGACGACCTTGCAATTATCGGCTTCAACAACCAACCGATTGCCAAAATGATGAATATCACCACGATGGAAATTCCGCTTGTGGATATAGGCAAAAAACTCTTTTTACAAGGTATTAATGATACTAACAAGGTCTCTCATCAAGAAATATCCGTTACCTTAATTGAACGGAAGACCGTCTAATTATTCCTTGTATCTGTCTATTGCACAAGGACAATTGTCCACAAATGGTGCCTGACACCTTTTACGGAAGACCGTTTAATTTTTTGCTAAAATCTCTTGACCTGAAACGCGTTTCATACAATATTCTGTTTTTGCAAAGCCTTTAGCACCTGGTCCGCGTGATCGGGCAACCGAGCGTTAGGACTGGTGCTGTAGTACTCTCGGAGGTGTTACCATGCAAAAACCAATTGTATTTTTCGATATTGATGGAACGATTTTAAATGAAGATAAAGTGATTCCAGAGTCCACGAAGACCGCCATTCGTCTGCTCCAGGAAAAAGGGATTCATACGGTCATTGCCACAGGTCGTGTTCCAAAAATGTTTTATTGGATTCTGAAGGAATTAAATATTAACTCATATGTAGCGATGAATGGACAGTATGTAGTGTTTGAGGGACAGGAGATTTACTCGAATCCTATTGATTCTGATGTCCTGCAATCTCTATCCACTATGACCGAAAGCAATGGACATGCCCTAGCCTACTGTAGCCATCTCGATTACAAGGTGAGTGAAAGAAACCATCCGTATATTGAGTCTGGTTTTGATTCTTTGATGATGGCTTACCCTGAAGTGGACCCAGAGTATTTTAAACGGTGGTCTATTTTTCAAGGACATCTATACTGTGAAGCCCAATATGAACAAATATATGCGGAACGTTTTCCGGAATTTAGTTTCGTCAAATGGCATGAGTATGCGTACGACATCCTGCCAAAAGGAGCTTCCAAGGCCGTTGGTATTCAAAAGATGCTTGAGGCATTAGAGATGAAAATTGAGCATAGCTATGCCTTTGGAGATGGATTGAACGATTTGGAGATGCTCTCTACTATTGGAACCGGAGTTGCTATGGGGAATGCTGTTCCTGAGGCAAAAGCAGTTGCGGATTTAGTGACAACCTCGAATTGTAATGATGGCATCCTCCGTGGATTGATCCAGCTTGGACTTTTAGAGGAAGAGCTTGCCGTCAAATAAAAATAATGGGCCCCTTCTGTCTGAAGGAGCCCTCTTGTGGTGTCAGGCACCATTTTCCATTAATTTACTGAAGGCACAAAAATCTTTTCATACTCGTAGTCGCCATTGGTTTCGTTTATTTTGATAACCGACGCATTTTCTACGGGCTTAAAGCCAGTTAGTTCGTCTATTGGCCAATTCATCAGGAAGGTTAACAGCATTTGAATAAAGGCTGCATGGGTAACAATAACAACATTTTCATACCGTTGCTGCCGCTTTACACGCTCTATGACGGTGTGCATGAACATCGTTGCACGTAAGTACACATCGGCCAATGACTCCCCATTTTCATAGCGAAAATAAAATTGGCCTGCTGCTTTGAATTCCTTCTTTTTCTCTGGTGGACGATTGCTGAAATCATAAAGATTACCTAATTCCCATTCTCTAATTAACGGATTCTCGTGAAAGGGAACTTGTTCTGGTAGCAGCGAATGAACCGCTTGGGCTGTTTGGATCGTGCGTAAATAGGGCGAACTATAAACTACTGTCTTTTCATTTAGGATGGATTTCATAAATTCAGCCGTTTTTCGAACTTGATGAAACCCTAGATCTGTCAACGAATGCTGTGAGTCATGGGTATGCGCCATCACCGTTCGATCGATGTTATGCTCAGATTCCCCATGCCGGATTACATATAAATTCAATTCTCTCCACCCCTTAACAATTTTCCATATAAGATACTACTACCTATAAAACTATTAAATTCATCTTTTTACAGAAGGAAGTAATTTCGGGGCTATTCTGTGCCCGATTAATACGATTAAAATCGTCACTAAACCGTAAGGAGCATTTAAAACGATATCCCCAAAATTAATAATCTCATCATGAAGAAGCCGGTAAAATAGATATAGTGAGTAAGGTACGGTAATCAAAATGGCCGTCCCCACACCTAATGCATATGTTCGAAAAAAGAGAGCCTGCCCAATATGTGTGAATACATGAAGAAACAAGAGAACATTAAATCCGACCACTAACCCAAATAATTGCTGCTCCACTGCCATATAGGATGCAATTATATACATGACAAGTTGCAATACAACTGGGATGGAAAATCTGGCTGCCGTGGTTTGCGACATACCCTCAAATAAGCCTCTCGCCTTTGCTGGTACCCGATTGATGACCTTTGCATAATTTTTCTGAAACCAAGCTTCTACAAAAATGATTTCTTCAAAATCGTGTAATAAAAATGTAAGCGGAAATAACCAAATGACTGTTTCTATACTTAGATTCGTATTAAGCCATTCCAACATGCTCTCACATCTCCACTCTTGAATCTTAAAACTATCGATTCTCTAAATATTCGATAACCTTTTGGAAATCTCCTTTTGTTCCAACTGTTCCATGTCCAGGAATTGCTGTTTCAATATCCATCTCCTCAACTTTCCTCAAAATCTGAATCCACTTCTCAGGATTTGACTCCTCAAACAGGGATGGCTGTGAATTCACGAATAACAAATCACCCATGAAGGCTACTTTTTCCTCTGGAATATAAAGAACAGCATCACAGTAGGAATGTCCGCCACCCAATGTAAATAGAAGAGCGCTTCTTTCGCTTCCTGTAAAAGTGATTTCATCTGTAAATGTCTGATGAGGTAACACTAATTCCAATGTGGGTAAAGACACTTCCATTTCGCCTAAAAAATGAATCTGCTGCTGTAACTTTTCATCATATGCCTCACCTAATTTCAGCTTTAGTGACTGAATATAATTTTTCAGACCTTCGATATCACTTTTCTGCTTATCAATTCTCGCAGGATGAAGGTCCTTCATTTTTTCATAGGTGGTTTGACTCGAAATAATGGTACTTTCCTTGAAAACCTGGTTCCCTCGGATGTGGTCTCCATGCCAATGACTATTAATCACCCATGTGACAGGTCTCTTCGTTACTTGAACGGCCATCTTGTTTAAGTCTTCCGCCGCTTGTTGGGTGTTAAAGGTATCAAATACAAGAGTCTGATCTCCTAAATCTACAAACCCGGCGTTTCCGACTGCACCGCCGCCTTCTTTTGCCATGGCCGCATAAATTCCTTCTCGGACTTTTTCAAGCGTAAAATGCTTGCTATGAAATTTTTCTAGCATATCTTCTTACTTCTCCTTCATTGAGTTATTGTTAACAGATAAGCTTTTCTTACATTATTTTTTAAAATTGGTGAAAAATAATGGAGGAAAGTGTATTTTAATAAGTATGTAATTATGCTTTGTCAGACAATTAATAGGGATGTGTAATAGTGCAATCTTTGAATCATCTCATTGAACATTATGGATATTTTGGTATCATTATTGCCTTAATTGGTGGGATTGTAGGACTACCCATACCGGATGAAGTCCTGCTTACTTTTGTTGGCTATAATGTTTTTCAGGAGAAAATGTCTTATTTCCCCTCCCTTTTATGTGCATTTATCGGTGCATTCGGCGGGATTACGCTAAGTTATCTTTTAGGGATTAAACTAGGTCTCCCATTCTTACAAAAGTTTGGTCCAAAGCTTCATATAACAGAAGAAAGAGTCGGCAAGACTAGAAAATTATTTATGAAGTTCGGACCCTTTCTGCTGATCATCGGCTACTTTATTCCTGGTGTAAGGCATGTGACGGCCTATCTTGCGGGGATTAATAATTATTCTTATAAAAAGTTTGCCTTATTTGCCTATTCTGGTGCCATGACTTGGTGCTTTACTTTTATTACGCTCGGAAAAGCGTTAGGAGAGAATTGGATTCATGTCGGCGCCTATCTTTCGAGATATAGTCTCTATGTTCTCTTCGTACTCCTTCTTGGCGCTATATTATTTTTTACCTTTCGGAGGAAGAAAAGAGTTTTGAGCTAAATATTAATCAAACGTTTGATTAGTTTTTCGAAACCCTATCTCTTGTATAGACAACTTTTAATCAAACGTTTGATTAGTTTTTCGAAACCCTGCCTCATGTATAGACAACTTTTAATCAAACGTTTGATTAGTTTTTTAAAGGTCCACCCTATAGCTCCGTTCACTTACCTCACCATCAGAAAATACCCGCTCCACATATTCCATCTCTTTTTCTGACAATAACAAAACGGTGGAACTCCGTGTCCCATAGTGTTCGCTTTGAATAAACAATGGAGAAAGTAATCTTTCCCACTCTAACGATACACCTGTGTTTGGAAGAGACTCATCTGGGGCAGTTTCTGCATGTTGAAGAAGCACCATCAGCTCCTCAACCAGGTTTTTTCGATTCTCTGTGATGATATGGGACAAACCTTTCTTTCCTCTTTCCACCTTCGGCCATTCGGTATTTAACAAATGATTACTGACACCATAGATGCCATGTTCCAGCTTTTGAAGCTCCCGTCCAATATTGGAATAATAATAGAGCTCTTTCGCATCACCCGCTAATAAGTTATAACCTGGATACTGCTGTTGACGATTAGCTAACCCCTGCATGTACTCCTTCAAATCGCCATCATATTTTAAAGCATCTGCCACTAATTCCCCGCGGGATTGCTTGCCTGTGGTTACTTCCTTTGGATTGCGATAATTGGTTAACGCCGCAAATCTTCCAGAAGTGGTAACTCCCATCCACGTGCCCATCTTCTCTAAATCACGGCCTGCAAGGACGGTAGGGACGTCCTCCCAATAATGAATCGGTGCAGTTTGACGTTGATAAAATTCATCTCGGTTAGCGACGACGATTAATGGATATTGCGGATGAACTTTGTAGGCTAATAATATTAAACACATGGACTATCACTGCCCTTTTTGAAATTAAAATTACTTTGCACTTCTATTTAATTGATTCCTTACACTTCCGAAGCATCTTTTTAATCAGGCGTATTTGCCCTCTGTGACTCAGCTCATCCTCAAACACATGAAACCACTTAAAGTAATTATTAGCTGGACGATCCCACCAAAACGGCGCTTGCTCAAATAACCATTCATCTGGCAGCGTTTTAAATGTGGCAATCGTCTCGTTTCTCACCAGTTCTAATTTTTCAAGGTAATATTCAAGCGTGTTCCCTTTAATCTGCTCTCTAGCATTTTTTCCTAAATCTAATGCAGGATTAAGAGCACTTTCCTCTTCATCTGTTAGGTCCCGGTTTTCAAACGTTACAATCTGGTATGTTTTTTCAACCGAAGCCATGTGTGCTAATAGCATTCCAATGGAATTAGCTTCTTCATCAAAGAGAAAATCTAGTTCTTTTACGGTTAAGTCTTTTACTTCATCTAAGGTTGTTTGCCTGGTATAGTTCATCATGGATACCAATTTACTAAATTCCAATCCTAAGCCGTCTTTTTTGTCTATAACATATAATGTTTTATTATCAAAATTCAATCCTATCCCTCCGATTGGAAAAATAATGCAATAGTACTATTCGACTTTTCTGAAGAAAACCCTTTAATTACGGTGTAATTATGTATTCACATGAAATCGTGGTAAACTAACCAACGACATATATAAATTTTATTTAAAAAATGGAGTGGTTAGATGAGTAAAGCGAAAGCAAAAGCGAAAAGTGGAATAGGTAGGGGTACAGGTAAAAAAGGCTGGAACCGTTGGCAAACTAGCGCTAATAAAGCAAAAAGCGCCAAGCCCTATGTCAGCAAAGGGACTAAAAGAGCGGCGGATGAAAAAAATGCCGATCAATCTTCCGATAAATAGTTGTCTTAACCTTTTTAGTTGGTAGACGGTATGATAAGTACGTGCCAGTTATTCTCATTTAGAATCTTTGATGAATACTCATTTTGTTGGTAATGATAATGAACGATATGACCAACTTAGGAGGTATTTGTAATGTCAGAACTTGAGCCTTTGGAATATGAAACTGGAACCGCGATTCGCGATTATGACATTATTGATATTACGGCATCAGCAAATGGCTATGAGGTCCTGCTCGATATTAACTTAGATAGTGGGTATTCATTAACAAGAACCAAATTAGAAATTACCCATGAGGATTTACAAGGGTATGAAACAAGCGAGATAGAAGAAGGTATTAGATATGCTTTAGGGTTCTTTGGACAATAGGGCGGTTTCCTTCTCCTATCGTTTATAACTATATATAATCTTTACACGCTCTTAACATCGGGTTAAGAAATCCCCTCTTTATTTTTAATACAATTAAAGTAAAGGGGGGCGGAAAAATGACTAGAGAACTACTGGAATTCTTTTATGGCTTTGATTGTCGAGTGCTGCAGAAGGTGAATCACCATTTCGATAAAAAGCTATTAAATCTCTTTTTTCGCTTGGTCACACGTTTAGGAGGAGCAGATCTTACAATCTCTTTGACGTTGATTCTCATGCTTTTATCATCAGGGGAGGCTAAACTAACGGCCATCAGCAGTGCACTTGCATTATCTGCGAGTCATATACCTGTCCATATTTTGAAAGAGGTGCTTCCTCGGAGAAGGCCCTATGTAAAAATTGAAAAAACAAAAACTCATGAAAATCCATTACAAGACCCTTCTTTTCCTTCAGGGCATACAACAGCTTTTTTATCCGTTGTAACACCCTACATCTTATTTGTACCCATCCTATCCTTTATCTTAATCCCAATTGCAGTCCTTGTGGGCATATCAAGAATATACCTCGGTCTGCACTACCCATCAGACGTCCTAGCAGGTGCCTTCCTCGGAACACTAACTGGAGTTATCACCTTTTGCATTTTATGTATCTGAGAAATACAAATTATGGTGTCAGGCACCACGAAAAGACAAATGTCCTCACACTACGGACATTTGTGGTGCCTGACACCTTCTTATTTTTATGCTTCTACAATGTTTGGTTGTTGGTAGGTTTCTTGGTCGAATTCTCCTGTTGCTTTGCTTGTTAGGACGCCTGCAGTCATGGCCCCGCTGACATTTAGTGCTGTACGGCCCATGTCAATGAGTGGCTCTACAGAGATGAGCAAACCGACAATAGCAATTGGCAGATTCATAATAGAAAGGACGATGAGGGCTGCAAAAGTAGCACCACCGCCTACACCAGCAACACCAAAGGAGCTAATCGCTATGACCAAGATGAGCGTAAGAATAAAGGAGAGACTGGTTGGGTCGACCCCTGCAGCTGGAGCAACCATAACGGCTAGCATGGCTGGGTAAATCCCCGCACAGCCATTTTGACCAATGGAAAGTCCAAATGAGCCTGCAAAGTTTGCTATCCCTTCAGAAACGCCCAAGTCTTTTGTCTGTGTTTTAATCGTCATTGGTAACGTTCCCGCACTTGTACGTGAAGTAAAGGCAAAGGTTAAGGTAGGAAGGCCCCTTTTTCACATAATTTCTTGGGTTTAGTTTAACAAACGATAACAGTAATAGATGGACAATAAACATAACGATAAGCGCCACATAGGAAGCAACGACAAACTTTCCTAATTTAGCAATGGCTTCATAATCACTTGTGGCGGTGACCCTTGTAATAATTGCTAAAATGCCATACGGTGTGAGGCGAAGAATCAATGTTACTACCCTCATGACAATCGAATACGCCGTATCTATGATCCGCGCGAAAAACTCGCCGTGTTCAGATTCCTTTCGTTTGACTCCAAGATAGGCAACCCCAATAAAGACAGCGAAGATAACAACGGCAATCGTAGAAGTTGGCCGTGCTCCTGTTAAATCCTGAAATGGATTACTCGGAATTAACTCAATAATCTGCTGTGGCAATGTCATATTTTCCACACCAGCCACTCTTTCCTCAAGCTGAGCATTTCTAGCTTTCTCGGCATCTCCCGCGTTTAACTGAATCCCGTCAAGACCAAACCCTAATGCAGACCCAATACCAACGGCAGCAGAAATAGCCGTCGTACCAAGCAAGATTCCAATCACAAGAAAGCTAATCTTCCCGATATTTTTTGTTAATTTCAACTTAGTAAAAGCGGCAACGATACTTATGAAAACTAGCGGCATAACCACCATTTGCAGTAGCTTAACATAACCATTTCCTACAATGTTAAACCAATCGATGGACCCTGTTGTCACCTCATGTGTGGTGCCATAAATCAGATGGATGATAAAACCAAAAATAATACCTAAGCCTAATGCTGTAAAAACACGTTTAGAAAAAGAGACATGTTTTTTTTGCATCTTGAACAATCCAAACATGAGCGCAAACAAAACGAGGATATTAACAATGATAAGAAGGGCGTTCATTTTACTCCTCCTCTAAATTTGTAATTTTTTCCAACACATACATTCCAATGAGTCAAGTCGGAATTACAAATGAACAATCCACTAACCATTAAAACCATCAAACGTTTGATATTACATACATATGTACTGTAGGGACATTAAATACCAAACACGAAAAAAAGGTGTCAGGCACCGGCCGTGGACATTTGTCCACGAGCGGTGCCTGACACCCTGCTATTTGATCTCATATGTTTTGCATTTTTCGTAGAAGCTGGTTTTCCCTATTTCCAGGAGTTTGGCTGCTTCTTGCTTATTTCCGTTGGTTACGTTGAGCGCATTTAGAATGGCCTTCTTTTCTGCCTGAGCCAGTGTTTCTTTTAATGGAACAACCGGTAAGAGTATCTCCTCCAAAGAATGACTGCTTTCCGTACGGCTCTCGATCTCAGAGGGGCTCTCCGGTTCCAATTCACGCAAATATAATGGCAGGTGAACCAATTCAATGGTTTTCCCATCTAGAACATTGATCGTTCGCTCCAACACATTCTCAAGCTCTCGAATGTTTCCCGGCCAGGAATGCTGCATCAATCTTTCTTTTACCTCAGCTGAGAACTCTATCCCTTTACGATAAAATCTCCTCTCCAGTTTTTTCAATAAACTGATAGAGATTTGTGGGATATCCTCTTTTCTTTTTCTAAGAGGAGGAATTTCAATTTTTATGACATTCAATCGGTAATATAAGTCCTGACGAAACTTCCCTTCCTCCACCAGCTTCTCTAAATCCCGATGGGTTGCCGCGATGATTCGAACATCAACAGGAATGGACTTTTGAGCTCCGACCCTTTGCACCTCTTTTTCCTGTAAGACTCGCAAAAGCTTGCTTTGCATCGAGAGGGGCATGTCCCCAATTTCATCGAGAAAAAGGGTACCATTATTTGCTATTTCAAATTGCCCCTTCTTCCCCCCTTTTTTTGCTCCCGTAAAGGCACCTTCTTCATACCCAAACAGCTCCGATTCTAGTAAATGTTCAGGAATCGATGCGCAGTTGATGGCCACAAAAGGCAATGATTCTCGCATACTATTATTATGTATGGCGTGGGCAAATAACTCTTTACCCGTCCCAGATTCACCGATCAATAAGACTGATGAGTTGCTCTCAGATATTCTTTCTGCAAGTTTTTTCGCTGCTAAGAAAGCCTGGCTATTCCCAATTAAATCGGAGAATTGGTACTTACTTTTCAATTCTTTTTCAACTTTTGTTTTATAATATTTCAGTTCTTCTACAAGCCTTTGTATTTTCGTTTTATACATCCGCCATTCCTCTGGTGTACGGAACATGACGGTTCCCAAGGCTCCGACCCTTTCTCCATCCACAATGAGAGGGTACCGGTTAGCAATCATTTCACTACCATTGATGGGGTGCAACGAAGCAAGCTCTTTTTGTCCTGTATTGGCAACGATATGCATGCGGGTATTTTCAATTACCTCTTCCACAGGCCGGTTAATGGCATCCTCTACTGTCGTCCCCAAAAACTCGCAATAAGCCTCATTAATATAAAGAATAATACCCTCTCGATCCACCACTACAATTCGTTCCGCTAATAGATTAATAATTTGCTCATGCCAATTATAGGGGATATTCTCAAATCCTTGGTACATTCTTTTCCCACCCTTACCACACTAGATATATTAATTATACCAAATATACTGACAAAGGGGTCAGACCCCACAAACATGTGGTTCCTGACCCCTTTTTACCTTATTGGGCTGTATAGCCACCATCCAGGATGACTGCCTGACCGGTAATGCCTCTTCCTTTATCACTTGCTAAAAAGACAGCATAATCGGCAATTTCCGAGACAGACAGAAGTCTCCTTTGCGGAACAAGCGGGAAAATCACATCTTCAAGTACACGATCTAAGCTGACATTCCGAGTTTTCGCCAAATCCCCCAGTTGGTTTCTCACAAGCGGAGTATCGACGTAGCCAGGACATAACGCATTTACAGTAATCCCATCCGCTGCGCCTTCTAGTGCTGCCACCTTCGTTAAACCAATAACACCGTGTTTGGCACTGTTATAAGCAGCCTTCCCGGCAAAGCCGATGACCCCATTTATGGAAGCCATATTGATGACTCTGCCAAATCCTTGTTTTTTCATAAGTGGAAAAACATGTTTGATGCCAACGAACGGTGCCGTTAACATGATTTTGACAAGTAACTCAAACTTTTCAGTTGGGAACTCCTCAATTGGAGACACATACTGCATCCCGGCATTATTGACTAAAATATCAAGGCTTCCAAATGTCTGGTAGGCTAGCTCTAGGCTATTTTTAAAAGCTTCCTCATCTGTAACATCACAGGGAGCCGCTAATGCTTCGAAGCCTTGCTCCCTTAGCTCAACGGCCACTTCTTCGCTCTTGACCGCGTTTAAATCTGAAATAACTACCTTTGCGCCTTCCTGTGCAAAAGTCTTTGCGAGTTCTAATCCAATTCCACTTGCAGATCCAGTAATAAATGCTGTTTTCCCTTCTAATGACTGTTTCATACGAGATCCTCCTTTAAATCTAGTACATTATGAATCGTTAAATGATGTTAAACATAGAGTAAATCGCAATGACAAAGAATACAGCTACTGTTTTAATCACTGTTACAGCGAAAATGTCACGGTATGACTGCTTGTGAGTCAATCCTGTAACTGCAAGAAGGGTAATAACCGCTCCATTATGCGGCAGTGTATCCATACCACCTGATGCCATCGCTACCACACGGTGCATAACTTCAGGCGGGATATGAGCTGCGGCAATCGCTTGATTGTATTTTTCCGCCATCGCTCCTAGCGCAATCCCCATTCCTCCTGATGCAGAGCCTGTAATACCAGCAAGGGAACTTGTAGTTACAGCACCGTTAACAAGCGGATTGGTAAACGTACTAGAAATCGCATCACTAATTTTTGCAAATCCTGGAAGGGATGAAATAACCCCTCCAAAGCCGTATTCCGCACCTGTATTCATAGTCGCAAGCAATGCCCCAGCAATACTTAAGTTTAAACCTTCTTTAAAGTTTACCGTTACACGCTTCCAATCAAAGGCAAGTGATGTGACGATCCCTACCACTAGTGCCAACTCAACCGCCCAAATAGCAGCAACTGCTTTTACATCTACCGTGTATGCATTTAAGCCGATGGCAGTAAAATCAAACCCATTCGGATACCATTTTGGAATGTAGGTAATGAACAGTTTATTTGTCACTCCTACAAGCACTAGAGGCACAAACGCCATGATTTGGCGTAAAACAGATTGTTGTGACTTTAAATCCGGTACCATTTCGTTTTCCTCTGATTTGGCCAGCTCCAAGGCGGAAGCATTTTCTGTGCCAAAGCCATAGTAGCCTTCCCCTGCTTTTTCTGCTTTTTTCCTTCTTGTTTCTAGATAGAGAAGACCAAGTCCTAAGACAAAGATAGCTCCGATAATACCCAGTGTTGGTGCTGCGTAGATATCTGTTTTAAAGAAGTTAATTGGTATAACGTTCTGGATTTGCGGTGTTCCTGGTAAAGCATCCATCGTGAAGGTAAAAGCACCGAGAGCGATGGTTCCGGGAATCAAACGTTTTGGAATGTTTGCTTCTCTAAACATTTGAGCGGCAAATGGATAAATAGCAAATACAGCTACGAATAAGCTTACGCCGCTATAAGTTAAGATAGCACCTAGTAAAATGATGGTTTGCATGGCACGTTTCGCACCAACCCAACGGACAATTGTTTTTGCAATTGATTCTGCAATGCCAGACATCTCAACTACTTTTCCAAAAATCGCGCCTAGTAAAAAGACAGGAAAATAAGATTTAATGAATCCGACCATTTTTTCCATAAATACACCGGAGAAAAACGGTAATACATGGCTTGGGTCAACAAGTAATACGGCTAAAAGTGCGCAGAGCGGTGCAAATAAAATTACAGAGAAACCACGATACGCAACGAACATTAATAGCCCAAGCGACAAAAGAATAATAAATAATTGCATGAAAATCCCCCTTTGGATAATTTGGATAAGCTTCTGTTTCTTGTTAGAAAGCGTTTACATTATGAAGCTTGCTTATATATCTGCAAGTTTTGTGCCAAAATTATAAATTTTTAGATAAATTATTCAGTTCTCCTAGTTTAACACTTTCACATGTTATTTATAAGATTAACACTCTTAATCTCTCTTACTCTTTTTCCGGAATTACGGAATTTCACTAGAAAAAGTTTCCGCGAATGCGGAATTTTCCGTTCTTGCGGAATCTATTCCTGTAAAGGAAGTCTTGAAACACAAAAAGAGCAGCCCCAAAAGGACTGCCCTAAAAAACTCTCTTATTTCTTCTTCGCGTGCTTTCTCATGTCAAAGGCAACCGCTACGACGATGATTAGGCCTTTAACGATGAATTGGATGTATGGGCTAACTCCAAGGAAGGCTAGACCGTAGTTGATGATTTGGAATATAAGAACACCAGTGACAACGCCTGGTACCGTTCCAATACCACCTGATAAAGATACCCCACCGACCACGCAGGCTGCGATGGCATCTAATTCGTACATGTTACCTGTATTGTTTGTCGCACTACCTACACGGCCTGCCTCAAGCGTACCAGAGAAGCCATATAATAGACCTGCGATCATATAGATAATAATAATATTTCTTGCTACGTTAACACCGGAAACCTTTGCTGCTTCAGGATTTCCGCCGATGGCGTACATGTTTTTCCCTAATTGCGTTTTATTCCAAATTACCCAAATAACAATAGTAGCTATAATAGCATAAATAACAAGATAAGGAATTTCATAGGACCCAATTGGAATCCCGCGTTGGGCAAAAGTTGTAAACTTTTCGCTTAATCCACCAATAGGCTGTGCGCCATATGGCGGGCGGTCAAAATAAATGGAAGTTAATCCGTACACACCAATCATCATACCTAAGGTAGCAATGAACGGTGGAACGTGTAATTTTGATACAATGACACCATTCACTGTTGCAATAAGACCTGTTGCAATCATTGCAATAATAATTGGAACAATCAACGGTAACTCCGGTAAATTCGGATACATTTTATACGCGTAATCGCCCGCTTGCAGCATAGATGCTGAGATAACGGCTGCGAGTCCGACCATCCGCCCAGCAGATAAGTCAGTACCAGCTGTAATCAGAATTCCTGCCATCCCTAATGCAATGATAATACGGGAGGAGGATTGGCTTAAAATATTAATCAAGTTTGTGACTGAAAGGAAGTCAGGAGAAGCGACCACGATTCCAATAACAAGTAGGATTAAGAAAACATAAATCACATTATCAAAGAGCAGTTTGGTAATACTGCTTTTTTGTGTAGCTGAGTTTTTCATTTGCATCTCCTCCTAATACAAAGCTGCTAATCGCATGATTTCTTCCTGCGACGTTTTAGCTGTTTCAACGATTCCTGCTGCTTTACCATTACTCATAACTAAAATTCGATCGGTTACACCTAAAAGCTCTGGCATTTCAGAAGAAATCATAATAATTCCCTTGCCTTCAGCTGCTAATTCATTAATTAACTGGTAGATTTCAAACTTCGCCCCCACGTCGATTCCTCTCGTCGGTTCATCCAGTAATAAGATATCTGGTTTGGTTAATAGCCAACGCCCGATAATAACCTTTTGCTGGTTACCGCCTGAAAGACTGCCAATGGACGTTTTTTGTGAAGGCGTTTTTACCTTCATTGAATCAATTACCCATTGGGTATCGTGTTCAACTTTCTTATCAGACAGGAACCCACTTTTCGTTTTATATTGCTTCATGTTAGAAATAATTGAGTTAAAGCTGATACTTAGTTCTGGGAAGATTCCCGTTGATCTTCTTTCTTCCGTAACGAGTGCAAAGCCGTTCCTAATGGCATGCTGTGGCGAATGGTTTTGAATCACCTTGCCATGCAATTCAATTGTTCCAGAGGAGATCCCGCGAATTCCAAATAATGCCTCAACAACCTCTGTCCGCTTTGACCCTACTAATCCAGCAATCCCTAAGATTTCACCTTTACGAAGCTCAAAGTTAATATTTGAAAAAGATGGCTGTGTTTCTGCTGTGAAATCAGAAACCTTTAAAATCTTTTCTCCTGGTTCATTAACCTTCGCTGGGAAGCGCTGCGATAAGTCACGGCCAACCATCAGCTTGATGATTTCATCGGTTGTTAATTCTTTTGCGCTCTTTGTCGCAATATACTGACCGTCACGCATGATCGTTACCTCATCAGAAATCTTTAAGATTTCCTCCATTTTGTGAGAAATATAGATAATCGCCACATTCTCACTTTGAAGCCTTCGGATGATTCTAAAGAGATGATTGACTTCTGTTTCGGTTAAGGATGACGTCGGTTCGTCCATTACGATAATTTTCGAGTGGTATGAAACAGCTTTTGCAATTTCCACCATTTGCATTTCCGAAACGGATAACGTGCTCACCTTACTGCGTGGGTCAATGTTGATATCTAAGCTCTTAAAAATAGCTGCTGTATCCTCGTACATTTTCTTTTCATCGATGAAAATACCTTTTTTCGGATACCGTCCTAGCCAGAGATTATCCATGACATTTTGCTGGCGGACCTGGTTTAATTCTTGGTGCACCATGGAAACGCCGTTTTCAAGTGCCTGCTTTGAATTGGCAAAGGAAACCTCTTTTCCATCAAAAAGAATTTTACCTTCATCCATCGAATAAATGCCGAATAAGCATTTCATTAATGTGGATTTTCCTGCACCATTTTCGCCCATCAAGGCATGTACGGAGCCGGGCTTCACTTTCAAGGAAACATTGTCCAATGCAAGTACTCCAGGGAATCTTTTTGTGATATTGAGCATTTCAAGTAGATTGGCAGTACTGGATTCTGACATGAGCGAACCTCCTTACTAACTATTTAAAAATAAGAGAAGCACCTGCGAAGTGCGTCCCATTTTTTGATAAAAAAATTCAGATGCTACGGTGTCCCGCTCCAAATCGTGGTAGCATGACCCCGAACGAAAGAAAAGAAGATTCCTTTCCTTCGTTCGAAGAGCGCCAAGAGCTGAATAGAATCAGCCCTGGACCAGCGCTTCGACTAAATCTTACTTATATGCATCCTTACCAACTTGGATGTTGTCTTTTGTTACTTCTACGTAAGGAACACGAACAGCTTTCTTGTCGTCAAGCTTCCACTCTGTTCCGTCTAATACGTCTTTACCGCTCGCAGCATTCGTAGCAAGCTCAATTGTTGCTTTACCTTGGTTTTTCGCGTCATTTAACACGGTACCAACCATCTTGCCTTTTTCAATCATTTCTAATGCTTCAGGAATCGCATCAACACCTACAACTGGCATGAACTTATCGCCGGAGAAGTAGCCACCCTTTTCAAGAGAAGCAATCGCACCTAATGCCATACCATCGTTGTTAGCGATTACGAATTCGATTTTGTCATTGTATTTTGCTAACCAAGCGTCCATTTTTTCAGTTGCTTTTGTTGCATCCCACATCGCTGTATCCATTGCTAATTCTTCTACTTGGATGCCTTTTTCTTTTACAGTATCAACTGCATACTTTGTACGTGCTTCTGCATCTGGGTGTCCTGGCTCACCTTTTAATAGTACATATTGAAGTTTGCCGTCACCGTTTTTGTCCCACTTATCTTTGTTCGCTTCCCAAGCTTTTGCAATCAGTTCACCTTGGATGACACCAGATTCAGATGAAGTGGTTCCTACATAGTAAGCTTTATCGTAGCCTGCAAGTACACTTGCATCTGGCTCTTTATTGAAGAAGATAACTGGAATATTCTTTGGTTTTGCTTTATCAATAATAGTTTGAGCTGCTTTTGGATCTACTAGGTTAATAGCTAGAGATTTTGCACCTTTCGCAATCAATGTATCTACTTGCTCAATTTGTTTTGCTTGATCGTTTTGAGAGTCATTCAACATTAGGTTTACTTTACCTTTTGCTGAATTTTCCATTGCACGACGTACATAGGACATGAAGTTGTCGTCAAATTTGTAGATGGTTGCACCAACAGCCGGAAGACCGCCGTCCTTACCTTTACCAGAATCAGAACCGCTAGTTGAACTGCTGCAACCTGCGGCTAATAGAATACTAGATGCAATTGTTAAAGATAGAACCAACCCTTTTTTCTTCTTAAGCATGTGATCATTCTCCTTTTTCCTTTTGATAAAGACTAACGGTGCTTAACTAGCCTACGTGTAAGCCCTTACACATATGTTAGCATCAGGAGAACCACTGCAATAGTTCCAAACTATAGCACATTTTTGTGAATACCTAGACATTTTTGCAAACGATTACAATTTTCTGATAGTTAAATCCTATTCTTATTAAAAAATGCGAGGCGGACTCCTTTGCTTGGAGTCCGCCTCACACTGAAATCTTATTGACTAACAGTTGCTTTTCGAAATTCTGACGGCGATAAGCCGGTTTGTTTTTTAAAGACACGGCTGAAGTAATTTGGGTCTTTGTAGCCGACGGAGTAGCATATTTCCTTTAAGCTTTTTCCCGGATCCACCATTTCTGCTTTGGCGTGCTGGATCCTAATCTCCGTCAGATAATCAATAAATGTCATCCCAAAACGATCTTTAAATAATTTGCTTAAATAAAACGGACTTAATTCCACAAATTCCGCCACTGATTCTAACGTAATCGAATCGGCAAAATGCTTCTCAATATATTCCTTGGCTTTATGTAGCATACCCTTAGCATGATTATTTCTCCACACCTGCACATGATGAACGACTGATAATAAATGAGATTTTCCTTTTTCAAAAATCACCTTGCTATCCTCAGATACATCAATAGTCGGTGTTTGTTCATAGCTGATGCCTAAATCATGAAGCATGCGCGACAGCAGAATAAACAATTCATCGAATGACTTTTTCACTAGAACTGCGTTTACGTTTTTATCATCTGCATGCTTAGCAACAAACGTATCAAAAATATATAAAACTTGATTGATGTCCCCCTGACGGACCGCCTCTAACAATTTTTTCTCTACTTCAAGTACACCATTTTCCAGGTTTTCTTGGGATGACCCTTGTTTGACCCCAATGATATACTTACGGTTCGGTGTTTTTAATAGCTGTTTTAGGGCCAATACAGCTTCATGATAGGATTGATTTAACTCATGGGCATGATTATAAGGGAGTCCCACCCCTATTCGTAGTTCTGCCTGGAAAGATTCTTTTTGAAACAAGTGGTGCAGCCTCTCAACGATCACCTGTGCACTCGTTTTAAAGTTTGGTTTTTCCCCAGTCTTTTTACATAAAAATAAAACTGGTACTTGTGATTCAGTTAATTGCCCAATCATCATCTCTTCATTTTTCACTACTGATTTTTGTACTTCCTTCAGCCACATATACCAATTCTGCCTATCGCTGATTGAAAGCTCGGATGGTCCTTTTGGCTGCAGCGAGAGCAGCATAATGTATCCAGAGGTAATCTCTACCCCTAATAATTGCCCCCACTCATCGAACGTAATATCTCGAACCGAATTAACTAATAGAGAAGATACCCACTCTTTTTGAGCGATAGATACGGCACGCTCGAGGTTATCTCTTAAGCTTTGCTGTTCTTCTCTAAGTTTCCGCTCCTCTAAGATATCACTAGAAACACGTGCAACTGCCTCCAGGATATCTTGTTTACTGCTCGGTTTGAGGATATATTCTTTGACACCCTGCTGCATCACTTCTTTGGCATATTCAAATGTATTAAAAGCAGAAACCATAATAAAGCGGATCCCTGGGTCCATTTTTCTAATTTCCTTAACCGCCTGAACTCCATCCACACCGGGCATTTTAATATCCATAAAAATAATATCAGGTCTGTGTTCTGCAGCCATTTCTATTGCTTTCCTGCCATTGGGAGCTTCCCCAATGACCCTTACGTCCTTTAAGGAGCTGTTAATAATTTTCGTTAATGCTTTCCGCTCTATCACTTCATCATCCACTATAAGAATATTTAACAAGCTCGCTTCCCCCTTTTTCCGCAATAGGAATGGTCAGTCTAAAATTGGTTCCCTTAGATAGCTCTGATTCGATTTCAACAATGTCATTTCGCTGATAAAAAAGCTGCAGTCTTCTTATGACGTTTTTGACGCCAATTCCATTTGAATGATCTTTTGCCTTTTCAGGTGGTTCGTCAGCCGCAGCAGTCCCATCCACATATTGAAGCAGTCTTTTTTTGACTGACTCGTTCATTCCATCTCCGTTATCGATTACTTCTACGTAGATTCGGTCCTGATGACGATAAATATGAAGACGGATTTCTCCATTTGCTTCATAGGCTTCGACGCCATGAATAAAGGCGTTTTCGATTAATGGCTGAAGGATTAAACTAGGAATTTCAATATCTAGACAATCTTCCTCAATCTCTGTGACAAACTGAATCCGTTCACCAAATCGAGTCTGTTGAATATAAAAATACTCTTTTACAATTCGTACTTCATCTCTTAGGGTCGAGGCTTTATCGAAATCACTTAAGTTATAGCGAAGAATAGCAGCAACTGCCTCTATCAAGCGCGAGGTATGCTCTGCTTCCTCCAGATAGGCCATCTTTGAAACCGTATTCAAAGTATTGAATAAGAAGTGAGGATTGATTTGGTTTTGAAGACTCCTTAACTCCAATTCTTTTAACAGCTTATCTAATTCACCCTTTTGTTTGATTTCCGTTACTAGCTGCCTTAGGTTTGTACGCATTTGGTTGAACGTTTCGGTTAACGGCTTTAATTCATCCTTTGTTGTGATTTTTATATCTTCCCCGGATAAGTTCCCTTTTGAGATTTGCTTAGCCGCTTGTGACAATAAACTAATTGGTTTGGTAATCCCGCCCGAAATCCATAATGCTAACAAGGTGCTTAGGAAAAATGCGGCGGCGAAAAGAGAAATGGACATTAACTTATAATAATGATTTTGCCTCTCCATTTGGTTATAGAATTGTTGGTAATCGGTGAGTTTATTGTTTAACAAGCCCAGTGTACTTTCCTGCAAAAAGGAAGCAATTTTCATGACTTCATTAAAATGATAGGAGTATTGGTTTATATCTTCTTTTTGGAAGGCCATAATGGTCGCATCACTTTCTTCCAAAAAACTATCGATCATATTTTTATAATTAATGAGCTTGATATCATTTGTGTCTAGTTCCTCATAAAGGCTGCTTTGATCCTTGAGGAGCTTGGTCTTTTCTCTCTGATAGTCTTTTAGATATGAAACTTCCTTATCTAAAATATACGCATGCAGTTTTTCCGCCACTAAGTTTGTCCTTTTGGATATATCATTGAGAAGGAGAAAACGCTCAAAGCTATCATCATATTCAACGACGAGATTTTCACTGCTTTTATAAAAAAAGAAGCCGACTGAGGATAGCAAAACGACCAGTACGATGAAATAAAGAAGCAATTTGGACCGAATTCGAAATAGCATCAGTTGTTGTCCTCCTTGTTATGCATCACACTTACGGGTAAATCTCCTATTCTCATAATTCTTGTTTCTGTATGGACAACCTGAGAGACTGTTTTTCCTTCAATTATATCAATCATCATTTTTACTGCTCTGTATCCCATTTCATAAGGCTGTTGGACCACGGTTGCCTTGATTGTTCCTCTTCGAATATAGTCCAAGGTTTCAGGTAGCGTATCAAATCCAATTACATACACTTCTCTTTGTTTTTTGTACTTTTCAATAACCTGTGCAATTCCGATCCCATCTAGAGCACTGGTTCCATAAAAGGCATTGATTTCCGGATGGTCTTTTAAGAGTTGATTGGCCTTTTCTGCTGCTTTTACTGTACTGATTTCGGATTGCTGGATGTCAATAATATGTATTCCAGGTGCTTCTTTTACCGCGTCCTGAAATCCCTTCACACGCTGTTGCTGATGGTTCGCATAAAAAGTTCCGGTAATAATGGCAACATTGGCTTGTCCGTTTGTATCGGTAATTAAGGCTTTTCCTGCTAGATATCCTGAGTAATAATTGTCTGTCCCGATATAGGCTAATCGGAGACTGTTTGCGGCATCTGTATCTACTGTAATCACCGGAATTCCGTCAGCGATGACCCGATTTATTAACGGCGTAAATTGTTCATCACTTAATCCCTGTGTTAAAATCCCATCCACTTTGGAAGCTGCGGACATTTCAATTGTCTTTAAATGGTCGTCAATATTTGCCTGCTTCGGTCCTGAGTATTCCAGCAGCACACCATATTTTTTGGCGGCATCCTTTGCCCCTCTTTCAACCAGTCTCCAATACTCGTTATCTAGCTCTTCCGGTACGAGAACAAAGTGATATTTATAGGCTTCATGTACCTTTTTTTCGACGGGTAATTCATGGGTAACCACCTTATAGCCATAAAAAACCGATAATGAGCAACTTATAATAAAAAACAAAATACCAAATGTATACGCTGTCAAAGATAACTTGCTCATCCAATCTCCCCACTCTCGATGCCACTCTAACTACCGCTATTATACGGAAGATTCCAAAAATCGACAATGAAAAGAATATGGTGTCAGGCACCACAATACGAGACTCTATGAATTCGGACAACTCTCTGCTTTTTGACGCTTTGTCTGTCCGAGTTGCCTTGCCTTTTGACTATGTTTCTGCTATTCTTCCTACTCTGTCAGAAGTTGACCTGCCTTCTGACAGTGTTGCTGGTTTCTCCTTCGACTCTGTCAGAAGCTGCTTTACCTTTTGACAGTGTTGCTGGCTTTTCCTCTGACTCTGTCAGAAGTTGCTTTACCTTCTGACAGTGTTGCTGACTTTTCTGCTGACTCTGTCAGAAGTCGCCTTACCTTCTGACTATGTTGCTGACTTTTCCTCTGACTCTGTCAAAAGTTCGCTTACCTTCTGACAGTGTTGCTGGCTTTTCCTCTGACTCTGTCAGAAGTTGCTTTACCTTCTGACTATGTTTGACCTTTTACTTCCTACTCTGTCCGAAGTTGCCTTACCTTCTGACAGTGTTGCTGGCTTTTCCTCTGACTCTGTCAGAAGTTGCTTTACCTTCTGACAGTGTTGCTGACTTTTCTGCTGACTCTGTCAGAAGTCGCCTTACCTTCTGACTATGTTGCTGACTTTTCCTCTGACTCTGTCAAAAGTTCGCTTACCTTCTGACAGTGTTGCTGGCTTTTCCTCTGACTCTGTCAGAAGTTGCTTTACCTTCTGACAGTGTTGCTGACTTTTCCTACAACTCTGTCCGAAGTTGCCGACACTCGGACTAGTCTTTTCTATTATTATCTCAATCTGTCCGGATGCCCGACAGATTCCGACCAACAATACCCAATATACCTCGACACAACAACAAAAAACCCACCACGTAGTATGGTGAGTTTGGTTTAGAAGCTGCTGTTCCTTTGGATGAGCTGGGTTGTGATGTAGATTTTCTTTGCAATTTTTCTACCTTCAATTCTTTCGAGCAGCGTGTCAACAGCCGTTTCACCCATGAGCTCAGTGTATACTTTCACCGTGCTTAAAGATGGAAACACATACTTCGATATGCTAATATCGTTGACTCCAATAATGTTCACTCGCTCAGGGACAGCGATTCCCCCCTCTAGCAACGCTCGCAATGCGCCGACAGCAATCGAATCATTCGCTGCGAAAAAAGCAGTTGGCAGTTGATCTCCATGGTCCTCAATCGCTTTTTTCATCAGTCTGTTACCATCATCCACGGAAAAGGAGCCATTGTACATGAACGCTTCATTTAAGAATCCTTTTTCCCCCAGGTATTGCTTAAACGTCTTTTCCCTTGCATCCTCAATCGTGGAGGTTTTGTCCTTAAACACTTCTCTGCCGCCAATATAGCCAATGTCCGAATGCCCTTTTTCAATGAAATGATCAAGCACTTTCCGCGTTGCCTTTTCAAAGTCAATCACAACGGAATCAAAGCGTTCCTCATCTGGAGAGGTATCCACAAACACGAGGTTCTTTGTTCGTTTTGCCAGTTCACTCACTTGCTTACTGCTAAATTTTCCAATCGCAATAAGCCCTTGAATGTCCTCTGCTTCTGTTAAATCCTCAATATTGTCCTGGAAGTACTTTTCTACCTGAATTCCATGATGACGGCAGCGATTTTCAACGCCTAGACGAATGGACATGTAATATAGGTCTTCTAATTCCTCTTTTTCTGTATACCATTGCAGGAGCGCAATTTTCCCTGACTCCTGTTTCCGAACAGACTTCTTTTTATAGGAAAGCTCCTCTGCTACTTCAAAAATCCGCTTTTTTGTTTCATCGCTGACTGAAAGCGAGGTGTCATAATTCAACACTCGTGACACGGTAGCAATCGAAACCCCCGCCAATTGTGCAATATCTTTAATAGTTGCCATATATCAAACTCCTAATGTATTAGCAAAAAAACGATACGTCGTTGTAGAATAGTATAAATCCTGCGGCTCCAAGATAACAGTTGGAAATGCTGGATGATGAATAGCATCAGGAAATCCTTGTGTTTCCAAGCAAACGCCTAAATAATTTCTAGCACGGACACCTGATATGGAATATGGACCATCTAAATGGTTAGCCGTGTAAACAACGACACACGGCTGATTCGTCGTCACCAATAGCGAGCGTCCACTTTCCTCATCACTTAACATAACCGTATTCTCGTCCTCTTTTGTAAAAACAAGCGGATGGTCGTAGCCTTTCCCCACAAGGACATTTTGTGGATGAGAGGATTGGATTCCCGTACTCAATCTCCGGCCATGCTGGAAGTCAAATGGTGTATTTCGAGAAGCTAGTAATCTCCCGGTCGGAATCAAATCAGCCCCTAACTCTAAGAAGCGGTCACTTTCTAACTGGAGAATGTGCTCAGAACAATCCCTTTTAAGATTTCCGCTTAAATTAAAGTAGGAATGATTGTTTAAATTTACTAACGTTTTTTTGTCCGTTTTCCCTTTGAAGGTCATACTCAGCTCATTTTTATTATTTAGAAGATAAGTGACCGTTGTTTCTAAATTTCCGGGATACCCTTCTTCACCATCAGGGCTCAAATAGAAATATCGCACTCCAACCTGATTTTCTTCCACGATCTTCTCAGTTTTCCAAATCACAGAATTAAAGCCCTTCTTCCCCCCATGTAAATGGTTAGGCGGCTGATTTTCTGCCAGCCGGTATTCCTGTCCATCCAGTTCAAACCGAGCACCTTGAATACGCCCCGCAACTCGGCCGACAACCGCTCCAAAGTATGGCGACAAGTCCAAATAATCCTCGAATTCCTCAAAACCGAGGACCACATTCTCAAACTTCCCCTGACGGTCAGGAACCATAATCTTCGTAATTACACACCCAAAATTCAAGCATGAAACCGTCATGCCTGAATCGTTCACAAGGGTATACTCCCTGACCACATCATCCTCATACTGACCAAACCATCTTTCTAGTATTTCCATTACCCCTCACTCACCACTCTACAAAGATTGGATAAATCGCTTAAATCCTTCCATACCCGCTTCATTGCGTTTAAAGACACCTGCATCTTCTAATGCCTTTAGAAACTTCTTCCCGACTTCTTTTCTAACCAGGGATTCTACATTATTTTTACTTGCCACTCCATAATAACGTGTCTTCAGTTCTTCCGCCCAGCTTTCATGATAGTCCGGAACCTCTCCGCTTTTACCGAGAATAAATTGTTCGACTTCTACAAGCTCATCCTTTAAACGGGCTGGTAAAACAGCGAGTCCCATGACTTCAATCAGGCCAATATTTTCTTTTTTAATATGATGGACATCTGCATGTGGATGGAAAATCCCCATTGGATGCTCGTCGTTTGTCCGATTGTTTCGAAGAACCAAATCGAGTTCATAGGTATCGCCCTTTTTACGAGCAATCGGCGTAATGGTATTGTGCGGTGTCTCACCCGTCCATGCCAAAATTCCGACTTGTTCATCACTGTAATTTTTCCATTTGGCTAAAACATAAGCTCCCGCCTCTACAAGATCGCTAATTTGTTCAGACCGCAGACGAATGACAGACATCGGCCATTTCACAATGGAGGCCGTCACCTGTGGAAACCCAGCCATCTCAAATGTCCAATCATCTTCTGCCTTTGCCATCGCAAACTCATAATGACCGCCTTGGTAATGATCATGCGATAAGATTGAACCGCCAACAATTGGGATATCTGCATTCGAGCCGACAAAATAATGTGGAAACTGCTCAACAAAGGCTAATAAGCGTAAAAAGGTATCCTTGCTGATTTTCATATCTGTATGTGTTTCTGATAACACGATACAATGCTCGTTGTAATACACATACGGCGAATACTGTAAGTACCACATCTTATCAAGTAGATTGAGGCGAATCATGCGGTGATTCGAGCGTGCCGGATGACCAACCCTTCCTGCATACCCTTCGTTTTCCACACAAAGCAGGCATGTCGGATAATCCGCTTTTTTCATCGTTCTCTCAAGCTCGATGCTACGCGGATCTTTTTCTGGTTTCGATAGATTGATCGTAATATCTATATCTCCATATTCCGTCGCTGCCTTATACTCAATGTTGTTACCTATCCGCTTCATCTGGATATAATTACTATTCTTGCTAAGCTCATAAAAATAATCTGTTGCCGTCTTTGGGTCCTGCTTATATTTTTCAAAAAAGAATTGATTCACCGTTGAGGGGGCGGGCCATCAAGCAATTCATGATTTTACTCGAGAATACCTCTTTTTCGTCAAAAATATCCTCTATGACACTCTGCTGACAGGCATAGTTCACGATCTCTTCAAGCAGGTCAGGAATGCCCAGGCTACTTCTCTCGGCAAACTCCACTTCTTTAAATTCTGTTAACTCTAATAAAGAAAGAATTTGATTGCGAGCATAGATTTGGTCTTCTTGCTCGATTAATTGAACGGCCAACGCTTGGTCGATTAATTGTTGCACTAGTTGATCAATCATGTTTTTCACCTCTATTTTTGATAGCCATTAGGGTGATGCTGATGCCAATTCCAGGCATTTTCAATAATTTCATGGATGGAGGTTCTCGAAGGATTCCAACCAAGCACTTGCTTCGCTTTTTCAGAGGAGGCAATTAACGTACTAGGATCACCCGAACGTCGATCACCCATTTTGACTGGAATATCGATTCCTGTTACCTCTTTTGCTGTTTCAACAATTTCCTTTACCGAAAACCCCTGGCTGCTGCCAAGATTAAACACATTACTCTCCCCTCCCTTTTGCAGGTAACGGAGGGCTAGTATGTGGGCATCAATTAAGTCTTCAACATGAATATAATCACGGACACATGTCCCGTCTGCTGTGTCATAATCATCGCCGAAAATGGTCACTGCTTCTCTTTTTCCTAAGCCCGCTTCCAATACAACCGGAATGAGGTGCGTTTCCGGATTATGGTCCTCGCCAATTTGCCCATCGCTTCGAGCCGATGCCACGTTAAAATATCTAAGCGAGACATACTTAAAATCAAACGCCTTTTCACACCAAGCCATCATCTTTTCCATTGCGAGCTTGGTTTCACCATACGTATTCGTTGGATTCGTTGCCGCCGCTTCTGTGATCGGCACTACCTTTTGCTCTCCATAGACTGCAGCTGTAGAGGAGAAAACGATGTACTTTACACCAAACTCCTTCATCATTTCCAGAACCACTTGTGTCCCAAACACATTGTTATCAAAGTATTTTAGCGGCTCAGTCATCGACTCACCAACTAGGGAGTTCGCAGCAAAATGTAGAATTGCCTCGATGTTTTCTTTTTCAAAAACAGATCGTAAAAACGCCCGGTTACGGATATCCCCTTCATAAAACCGCGCCTGGGGATGAATAGCGTCTCGATGCCCGGTTTGCAGGTTATCGACGACCACCACTTCAAAGCCTTGATCCTTTAACTGGTAAACAGCGTGCGAACCTACATAACCCGCCCCACCTAATACGAGAATACTCATTTAGATTAACGCCTCCATTTCCATTTCCTTAGCCCCGTCTCCGATACTCGCTACATAGAAATCTGCTTCATAACCAATTTTGTCCTTATAAGCTGCCCCCACATTGGCAATAAAGTTTTCCACCTCATCATAGGCCACAATCGCAATAGCACAGCCGCCAAATCCTGCTCCCGTCATACGTGCACCAAGGACACCCGGCTGATTCCACGCTGCTTCTACTAAACTATCGAGTTCCACACCTGTCACTTCATAGTCGTCACGTAACGAAATATGCGATTGATTCATTAGCTGTCCGAATGCCGCCAGGTTTCCTGCCTTCAATTCCTCAAGTGCTTTTAAGGTCCTGACATTTTCATAGACGGCATGTTTCGCCCGTTTGCGAATAACTTCATTCGTAATCAAGAATTGATTTTCATCAAACTCTGCTTCTGAAAGCTGGCCGAGCGCTTCGATCGGAAGTTTCGTCTGAAGCTCCGCCAATGCCGCTTCACATTCTCCTCTTCGCTCGTTATACTTCGAATACGCTAATTCTCTGCGTTTGTTTGTATTCATAATAATGATTTTGTGATGGTCAAGCTGGATCGGTGCGTATTCATATTGAAGGGTCTGGCAATCTAGTAAAATTCCGGCATCCACTTTGCCCATTCCAATCGCAAATTGATCCATGATTCCGCTGTTCACACCAATAAATTCATTCTCCACCCGCTTGCCTAGCTTGATTAATTCAAGTCGAGGAATGTCTAAATGGAACAATCCATTTAGTAAAACACCTGTTAACAATTCGATGGATGCGGAAGATGAGAGCCCTGCTCCGTTCGGAATATTCCCGTTGATTGCACACTCAAATCCGGATGGAATCTCGTAGCCCGCTTCTATGATGTAGCGAATCATCCCTTTTGGGTAGTTCGCCCAATTATGTTGTTTCTCATAATCTAGTTCTCTTAAATCAAATTCGATTATTCCTTTGTCAGGAAAGTTAACCGAGTACAGGCGCACAAGCTGATCCTCACGCTTTCTTGCAACAGCATAGGTCCCGTAGGTTATGGCACATGGAAAAACATGACCGCCATTATAATCGGTGTGTTCGCCAATTAAGTTAATCCTTCCTGGAGCAAAGAATGCCTGCCTAGGTAATGCATGAAACAAGTCTAAGAATGTTTTATTTAACGATGTGACGTTCATTTACGAGTCCCTCCAACTATGTCTGCCATTTCATCTTGTAACCCTTTTCATCTTAATTACCATTTTACTCCTGTTAGTAAAAATCTTCAATTATTTTTACTAAAATTTTTACTAAAAATTCATAAAAAATATGAATGGTGTTCATCCGGGGTACGAAGGACAAAATTCGGTTACATATCATGAAAAATGTCCTTCATCCAAGTTATGAAGGACAAAATTCGGTTATATATCATGAAAAATGTCCTTCATCCGGGTTATGAAGGACAAAATTCGGTTCGATTCATGAAAAATGTCCTTCATCCAGGGTAAGAAGACACAGGCCGTTTTTAATTTAGTGGTTCATCGGTTTTTATTAAATAAAATACATGTGATTGAAAGTCGCCTCCGCGTTCTGCACTTCGGCCATTGACCCCATTAAACTCAGTTGGCAGCGGAAGACCCACCTGCATAAGCTCATCGCCATAAAAAGTTTGATGACTACCAGCTAGCTTATAGGCTGTTGATTCATCTAAGCCACTAAGTCGCAATGTTTGCTTTTTCTGTGAATTTGGTGTCGCCAGCACCTTGTACCAGCCAATCAATGCTTCTGTCTGATTCTTGCTTACGACCATCCAAGCTGTTTCATTTCCAGTAAAAGGACTCAGCAAACGATAAAACTGGCCATCGCGGATAAGGCATCGCTGCTTTTTATAAAAAGCAACCTGCTCTTTAATGGCGGAACGCTCCTCTTCTGATAGCTTTAGCGGATTTAATTCATATCCGAATGTTCCAAAATAGGCTGTATTGGCCCTCATATGCAGAGGAGTCGTCCTTAACGTTTGATGATTCGGAACCGCCGAGACATGAGATCCCATGCTATATACGGGATACGCAAAGGAGGTTCCATACTGTATTTTTAACCTTTCAACCGCATCCGTGTCATCACTTGTCCAAGCTTGAGGTGCGTAATACATCATACCCGGATCGAATCGCCCACCCCCACCGGCACAAGATTCAAATAATACATTAGGAAACTCGCTCGTTAACCGCTCATATAATTGATAGACTCCTAGTATATACCGGTGAAAAAACTCTCCCTGCTGTTTTGGTGCTAAGTTGCAAGAGAATGCTTCTGTAATATTCCGATTCATATCCCATTTTATATAGGAAAGCTTCGTCCGTTTGATGATATCGGACATTTTTTCATAAAGATAATCGACAATTTCCGATCTTGAAAAATCAAGGACAAGCTGATTCCTGCCAAGGGTTTGCTGATGGTCATTACCAACAGCCCAATCTGGATGCATTCTATACAATTCACTATTAGGACTAATCATTTCAGGTTCAAACCAAAGACCAAACTTCATGCCAGAATCAGCAATCTTCTTAGCCAAGCTTTCTAACCCTTCTGGAAGCTTATTTAAGTCGACAAACCAATCACCTAGAGAGGACGTATCATCATTTCTTTTTCCAAACCAGCCATCATCCAGTACAAACAGTTCGATTCCTAATTCACTGGCGGATTTTGCGATGTTCACCAGCTTTTCCTCATCGAAATCAAAGTAGGTGGCTTCCCAGTTATTAATCAATATGGGCCGTTCTTGCTTTCGCCATTGAGCGGGGATTAAATTTTCCCGATAAAGAGCATGAAATGCCTGGCTCATACCATTTAGTCCTTGATCTGAATACACCATCACTGCTTCAGGTGTTTGAAATGACTCTTGGGGCTTTAATGACCACTTGAAGCCAAATGGATGAATCCCAACTGTCAGCCTGGCCGTGTCATAATGCTCCACTTCTACTTGCATTAGAAAATTACTGCTATATACAAAATTAAATCCGTATACCTCGCCTGTATGCTCCGTCGCTGATGGCCTTTTTAATGCTAAAAACGGATTATGATGGTGGGAGCTTGCCCCGCGCAGACTCGAAATAGACTGAATTCCTGTTTCTAGCTTTCTTTCCTTAACATGCCGTTCCCTTGACCATGCCCCGGCTAAGTGAATAAACTGAAATTCCTTATCAGGTAGATCGAGAGAGGCGCTCATTAATCTTTCAATAGCTAATTCCTCTTGACCATTATTTTTCAAGAGGGCACTTCTTGAAATAACTGGTTTATCAGAGAAAATAGTATAATTTAAGATTAACTCAGCTTGTAAAAACTCATCCTTTAAGATGATTTGGATGGTGCTGGCACCGCTATTTTCATCTGTATAGGTTGCCGGTAGCCCCTCAAGACGAGGCTTTCCTTCCAGCAAACGAAAAGATTCATATTTAAAATCGGGAACATGGTTTTCATTTTGTTTTGTTAAACAGATGGCAGGTTCCCGGAAATCTGAATTTCCGTAGGCAGGATATTCTTGACGCAGTGTTTCCAGACAAAAGGCTGGATCGTCAGCATACACATGACAACTTGCCGCCGTTGGAACATCGTATGTTTGCAAATGAGAAAAATCAGAACGATGACGAAGGGCCTTTCCATAATATAGATGGCCTAGCTGTCCATTCTTCATCACATGGAAAATGTAGCTCACCTGACCATTTGTTAAATGAAATTGCTGTTTTTCTAAATTCGCATGTATTTGCATAAAACTTCACCTTTTTCTAAATGGATGTCGTTTTGGAACTACCTAAATCCGCTGAATCATAAACTCAAATTCTATATCCTGGTCTGCATGAATGAGGTGTTCATCGTGAACAGGCGCACCCCAGCTGTCATCCCCGCCGACTCCCATCTGTTTGCCTGCAACCGTTACGACCGTATAGTGGACATTCGGCAGCTCGTAATGATGCCCTGCATTTTCAAGCTCGAATGCTGTATAAGGTGAAAAATTGCATTCAAGCGGCTCTAAAACAGAAGAAATCCTAATTCCCATACCATCACGGTTCGTTAGACTAACCCTACGGACTCCAGTACGATTTCCAGACTCTTGCGGCATAACATAACCTGATAGATTATCTGATACTTGGTTTTTAAAGAGACACAGTCTCGCACCTTTACAGCGATCAATATAATTCTCTTCTGGCCCCATCGCATACCACTCCAATTGGTCATAATCAGCTGGGACCTTGAAGGACACTGCAAAAATCGGCAGCTGTGGAAGATTCGCGGCTCCATGATAAACCTGTTTAACACGAACGCTTCCATCAGATAAGACAGTGAAACTGATCTTCACTTCCACTTCCGAACTAATGGCCAATTTATAGGTAAAAGTGATACACACCTGTTCATCACTTTCCTTAACCTCAACTCCTACACATGTTCGCGCCAGGCTGGCAGCATACCAAAGCCCCGAATGGTAGCCTTGAGAAAAGCCGCGGTCATTATCTGTTGTCGCTCTCCAGAATAATGGTGAAGGAGGAAGGGCAATCATTTCTTTTCCAGCATAATTCAACGAGACTAAGCTTCCGACTTGTTTTGAGAACATGATAGTGAAATCACGGCCATGGACACCAATATTGACATCCCCTTCAGCCACTCTTAAAGTTCCAGAAATTAATGCGGGCTTTTCTGTTCCTTTTACCTGAAACACATACTGTCCAAAGGCAATTTCATATCCTGCATCTGCCCAAAGTGTGGTCTCCTTCAATTTTAAGAAGGTATGAATACAATACTCACCCGAGTCTCTAACACTATCAGCAGGCAACTCAAATTCCGCTCTTCCCTCACTCATAGGCGCAACTGCCATATGAATCATGCCACGAGCCATTTCCTTACCCTCTCGGAACAGAATATATTCCAAATCATAACCGGAGGTATCGGTGAAAAGACTGTCGTTTATTACCGTTACGCCCGTTTGATCAGGTACCAGTTTAAAGTTTTGATACAAGTATTTAACTTCCTGCATTTTTGGCGATAACTCTCGATTCGCATACACGATTCCATTCGTACAGAAGCCGTAATCCGTCGGACGGTCTCCAAAGTCGCCACCGTAAGCTAAAAATTCTTTTCCGTAGCGGTCCTTCTTGATGATTGATTGATCGATATAATCCCAGATAAATCCTCCTTGATACATTGGATATTTCCGCTCCAAGTCCGTGTATTTATACATGCCGCCAAGTGAATTGCCCATTGCGTGCATATACTCGCAGCTAATGTACGGCTTCTCTGGATTATCGTTCAAATATGTTTCAATATCGGCAGGCTTTGCATACATCCTGCTTTCCATATCACTTGTATCGTTATAGTCACGGTTATGGAACACGCCTTCGTAATGGACAAGCCTGCTAGGGTCAACGCTTTTAAAATATTTAGAAACGTTCAGAATCACTTCCCCGGCATAAGATTCGTTCCCGCAGGACCAAATCAAGATGGACGGATGGTTCTTATCCCGCTCATACATCGAAATCGCTCTGTCCATGACAATATCCTGCCATTCCTGCTTATTGCCCGGAATGTTCCAGGAAGGCTCGACTGCCCCCATCTTCTGCCAAGATCCATGTGTTTCCAGGTTCATTTCATCGATCACATATATACCGTATTCATCACATAATTCGTACCAGTAGCTTTGGTTTGGATAATGCGAAGTACGAACTGCATTGATATTATTCTGTTTAAGGGTTTTAATATCCCAAAGCATGTCTTCTTTGGTTATCGCACGTCCTCTGCGGCAATTGAATTCATGACGGTTTACTCCTTTAAAAACAATCCGTTCACCGTTAAGCCGCATAATTTTATCGACCAGTTCAAATCGTCTGAAGCCGACCTTCTGTGGAATAACTTCTACTAGATTTCCAGACTCGTTAAAGACTTGAATATATAGTTTGTATAAATAAGGAGTTTCTGCACTCCATAGCTTAGGCCCATCAACAGACAGCGAAAAAGACCAATTTCCTTCACTGAAGACGCCGTCAGCTACTGTGGTCAAGCTGCCATTTTCATCGTACAACTCGGCTGTAATTTTTGACGGCGCGTGATCCGCAAGAAGTTTAAGATCCGCTTGAAGTGTCCCCTTTTTATAAGACGAATCCAATTCAGTTCGAACATGAACATCAAACACATGGACCTTTGGCACTGTATAAAGATATACATCCCGGAAGATTCCTGAGAAACGCCAGAAGTCCTGATCCTCCAACCAACTGCCAGTGCTGCGCTGGTAAACTTCAACAGCCAGTTTATTCTCTCCTTCAACTAGAAAAGGAGTTAACTCAAACTCAGACGGTGTAAACGAATCTTCACTGTAGCCAACAAATATACCGTTCAACCACACGTAAAAAGCTGATTCCACACCTTGGAATGAAATATACAAAGGCTTGTTCTCCATATGGGCAGGAACAGTAAACATCTTCACATAGCTGCCGACAGGATTATGATCGGTTGGAATTGCCGGCGGTCGAATATCGTTATGTCCGTCCCAAGGGTACATCGTATTGACATATTGCGGTTTTCCGTATCCTTGCAACTGAATATGTCCAGGGACCGTAATATCTCCCCAGCCCGAGCAATTATATTCGGAACTGTAAAACTCTTTCGGACGATGATCCGGATTCACACTATAATGAAATTTCCAGTTTCCATTCAATTCGTACCGCATTTTCATTGGAGCAGCATTTCTTGCTTCCTCCAGCGTCTCGTAATAAGTGTGGTCTGAATGGGCAGGAAGCCTGTTTACGGCGAATACATTCAAATCTGAAAGCCAATCTATCGTTGGAATAATCGTCATTACCTATTACACTTCCTATCTACTTTTTTATCACTATTTCACAGACCCCATCATTCCTGCAACAAAATGTTTTTGCATAATGAAGAAAATGATTGCCGCAGGCAGGGTTGCAATCACAATGGCTGTCATAATCACGCCAAAGTCAGGAGAGTAGCTTGAGCCAAGGTTAGAAATCAGCAGGGGAATCGTCTGATTTTCAGGAGATTGCAAAATAACAAGTGGCCATAGATAGCTGTTCCAGCTGGCCATGAACGTAATAATCGCTGCTGCAGCATAGGTTGTTTTCATCGTTGGAACATAAATTCTAAAAAAAACCCCCAATTCGCTTAATCCATCAATTCTCCCAGCTTCCAATATTTCCTTAGGGAACATTTTCGTGCTTTGTCGAAAGAAAAAGATAAGAAACGCAGTAGTAACCGTTGGTAAGATAACAGCTGCCAGCGTATCGATGCCAATCAGCGGAAACGATTGTGATATCGTTCCAAACATCCGGAACAATGGAACCATTAACGCTGCAAAGGGAATCATCATGGAAAGAAGCAAAAAGTTGAATAAAAAGTCTTTTGTCCGGCTTTTAAAAATTTCAAATCCATACCCAGCCAATGAGGCAATCAGCATAGCAAGAACCGTAGTGATAATCGAGATTTTTGTTGAGTTGATTAATGCCGGTACAAGGTCAACCGTATCCAACAAGTTGTGAAGATTCTCCATAAAATGACTACCTGGTATTAATCTTCCCTTCGTTACATCCACTGACTTGTTGGTGGAACTGACAATCATCCATAAAAACGGGAATATTGAGACAATAGAAGCGATAATAAGGACTGTATAGCTGAATATCCGTTTACTCATTTTTATCACCCGCCACTTTAAACTGTATAATCGAGAAGATGACAATCATAATGACAATGGCGTATGAAACAGTAGCTGCATAGCCAAAATCAGGGGTATATTTAAACGATAAATTATAGATGTATTGAGAAATCGTCATCGTCGCGTTTCCCGGCCCGCCTTGAGTAATATTCATGACTTCATCAAACAATTGAAGCGTACCAATAGTTGAAGTGATAGAAGTAAATAAGATAATGGGCTTGAGCATCGGTATCGTAATTTTGAAAAATTGTTGAATAGATGAGGCTCCGTCGATTTTCGCCGCTTCATAAATAGATTCATCGACGTTTTGCAGAGCAGATAAATAAAAAATCATGTTATAGCCAGTCCATCTCCATGTAATCGCTACAATGATGGCAATTTTAGCCCAAAAGGGATCTGTCAGCCACTCGATTGGTGCAGAAATGAGTGAAAGCTTCATTAACATAATGTTGATCATACCGTCATGTCCAAACAGATATTTAAAGATAACCGAATACGCAACAAGCGAGGTTACGCATGGAAGGAAAATAGCTGTGCGGAATAACCCCTTATACTTCAGTGTTTTATTATTCAATAAAACAGAAAGGAATAAAGCCAGAATGATCATGATTGGCACTTGAATGATGAGATAAATGACCGTATTTTTCACTGTCGTTAAAAATGTTGGATCCTTCAATAAGCGTGCATAATTATCAAAACCTGTAAAAGTCAGGTTTGCGCCAGTACCAGATTGAAAGGATAATATGAGTGCTTGAAGCATTGGATAGAAATAAAATAAGCAAATCATGACAGATGCAACGATCACAAAGGACCAGCCGATTACAGCATTTTTCGCTCGATTTTTCCTGCCTGACTTCACTGTTTTTATAGCCTGGTTTTGATTTACTTTAGCTGTTATCACTTAGATCAACCCCTTACCTTGGTAATAAGAAAAGCGGAAGCGCCTTGTCCAGCCCCGACAGGCAAATGTTCTTCGGTAAGAAAATTCCCTCTTTTGACTTTTATTGCCGAAGGTTATTTGACCCGAGGGGCTAGGCGCTGGAGCCGGACAATAAAAGAAACAGCCTTAGAACGAATCGCCTGATAAAACAGTTAGCTCCGTTCCGATAAACCGTACAGGAGAAGCCGGCGAATTTTCCAAGGCTTATTTCTTTATTATTTTTCAATGCTAGACTTATTTAATTTGTTCTTCTGCTTGTTTTTGAGCGTCTTCTAACACCTTATCAAGGTCTTTCCCCTTCAGGTAATCCTGCATTCCCACAGCCAAAATGTCCTCAATTGCATATGTGTGTAAACCATAGTTTACTTGTGGAATTTGTTCTGTCCAGTTAGCAAAATCAGTAATGATTTTTTGTCCGCCGAAGAAATCATCTGCTGCCTTATAGGCTTCACCTTCAGCTGCTGGCTTGTAAGTACCAATGGCACCAATTTCTTTATTCAAAGTCTGGTAAAAATCAACATTGGAACCAAAGGTTTTCGCAAGGAAATCAACGGCTTTTTCTTTACCTGGAACGTTAAGTACGTACCAAGAGCTTCCTCCTAAGTTTGAAGCGTTAACTGAATTTGGAATATCAGTTTGTTTTGGCATTGGTACAACTGCCCACTTACCAGCTTGAGAAGCTTCAGACTTTATGGAAGGCGTGATCCAGTTCCCTGTTGGAACAGTGGCAACATCACCGCTGTTAAAACCTGCTACAAATTGACTCCAGTCAGACACAGGTTTTACTAAATCAGCATCTAAGATCTCTTTATATGTTTTGAATGCTTCTTTTAAAGATGCATTACCTGCAATATCAGGTGTCACTCCATCATTCTTTAAATACCATGATCCGCTTGTCTGAATCATCATGCGAATCAATCCAAGGTCTTTTGGATCCTGTGTGAGCATCGCTTTGCCTGTTGCTTTTTTTACTTTCTTTCCTACTTCAATATATTTCTTCCAATCGATATTTTTTAAGTCATCCACTTTATAGCCGGCTTTTTCTAAATAATCCGTTCTAACATATAATCCCGTTACGCCTGTATCGAATGGAAGTCCGTAGTTCTTCCCATCCAAACTGGTTGGAGCCATTTTATACTTAGCGAAATCTTCTGATTTAAAAGAACCAGTTAGCTCCTGGAACATATCCGGATACGCCTTCAAAAAGCTTTGTGCTCGATAGTCTTCAATTAAAACAATATTAGGCAAGCCTTTAGTCGTTCCAGAACTTAAGCTGGTGTTTAGCTTTTGTACAATGTCTGCCTGAGCATTTTCAACCACTTTTATCTTAAGATCAGGGTTTTCAGATTTATAGGCTTCTTTTGCTAGATTCATTGCTTTAATGTTAAAATTCGGGTCCCAAGCCCATACGGTAATTTCTTTCGTATCTTTTGACTCGCCTGAAGCTTGTTTATCCTTTGATCCGGAAGAACAAGCAGTTAATAGCAAAATACTTACTAAAAATAGTGCTAATACTTTTTTCATCAATATTTCCCCCCAAGCGTATCTAATGTATTTTTGTAAGCGTTATCTACCTTACAAGTACTATGGTAGCACCTGCTGGGGCTTTATCGTTAGGACGATATTTTTAAGAGTTGGTAATATTTTTACATATTGAACACGCTTTCATTTTCTTGGATTTGCACTATTTTTAGATTTTATGATTTTTTTTACTTCACCGTACAAGGAAGGGTAATTCGAACCTTTGTCCCCACGCCCGGGTCACTGGAAATGGTTACTCCGAATGCTTCTCCATAAATAAGCTGAATGCGCTCATGGACATTCCGAACGCCAATGCCAGAAAATAGCTGTTGATTCCGCTTTGTACTCGGAAGTTTATTTTCTGCCGAAACTTCCATTCCATCTCCGTTATCGACCACTTCGCAAATTAAGCTGTCACCCTCCTGCCATACAAGGACATTTATATAGCCATTTGCCTTTTTATTAAAACCATGAAAGAAAGAATTTTCGATAAAGGGCTGTAAAATTAATTTCGGTATTTGATATTCCCTGCAATCCGGTGAAACAAAATAGTTCACTTTTATTCGATCTCCATACCGCTTTTGATTGATTAACACGTAATTCTTTAAGTTCTCTACTTCCTGCTCAACTGTAATGGTTTCACTAACATTGCCAATTGTATTCTGCAACAAGGATATAAGGGCATTAATCACTGACTCGGTTTCTTCTTTCACACCCTGCTGGACCATGAATTTAATGGAAGTCAATGTATTGTATAAAAAATGAGGATTAATTTGCTGCTGAAGAGCAGCCAGTTCGGCGTTTCGCTGTTGTTTCTGTGCCAAAACAAGTTTTTCAACATAATCATGCAGTTCATCGAGCATTGAGTTAAAGGCGTTGCCAATTTGTCTCGTTTCATAAGTTCCTGTAACAGCAACGTATTGGTGGAAGTTGTGTTTAGGGGCATTCCCTATTTGCTTTACCAGCCTCGAAAGCGAATTTGTTACACGTCTTGAGGCCAAAAAGACGATAATTAGGGCAGCAAAAACAATCCCCATGGAGATCAGGACAATGGCCTTTTTATTGATTAAATCGCCGACTGCCCTTTTCTTATCAATAATATTGAAAAGGAACATATCGAAGGATGGTAGATATTCCATCGTAATAATTTGATCCTTTCCCATAAATTTTCCGATGATATAATCGTTTGATCCCTTTTCTATTTTTGTTGCATAGGTTACAAGCTTTTCATCCTTTTTCCCGATGAGCTTCGATAAGTTACTCGACACGATCACTCCCTGTCTGTCTGCCATGACAACATTATTCCCAGGGGTGGTATAGCTCGAGTAAAACTTTCTGAAATCTTTCTCTTGAATGGCAAAATACATCGAACCATAAATTCTTCCTGATAGACGGTCCATTAGCGCTTTAGAGGCAACAATGACATTTCCATCGCCTGCCTCTGAAGTTTGACCTGGACGGTGGTCATATTGATACAAAAGCCTCTTCGGCGATTTGAACGTATTACGAGTCAAAGCACTATTCTCTAGTTCTTCATCTGTAATTGGCCAGTAATTGCGATCGGTTGCGTAGCTAAGTCCGTTATTCCCTGTAACAATGATTTCAACCTCGTAAGCGTCCAAATTGGATTTAATATGCTTCATTTGCTGGCTCATCGTAAAAATGGCATTCATTTTTTCCATATTTGAGCCTTCTTCTGTTAGGATTTTCTTGAGATTTCCGCTTTGAAGGAGGTTGTTAGACGCAATTATGATCGAATAATTAAAAGACTCAAAGCTCTCTTTCACTTGATTCATCACTTTCGAGTTCGTAATGCTGAACTTTTCAAAAAAGAATTGCTCCGACATGCGAATCGTTGTCCATGTAATCGTAACCGATACAATGACAATCATCAGAACGGCAATGAGAAACATAGTGATAAACAGGTTGTTATGTTTAAAACGATTTGGAATAAGCCACATGGATATCATCTCTTATCTTAAGGTTTGTTTTCGTCTGTATTGGCTTGGTGATACTCCCTTAATTTTTTTAAATACCTTACAAAAATAACTGTGATCAGAGTAGCCGACCATTCCGCTGATTTCAGATATAGATTCCGTATTCTTAATTAACAGCTTAGTTGCTTCTTCAATACGAATTTTATTTAGATATTCAATAAACCCTTCATTATTATGCGTTGAAAAATAATTTGATAGGTAAGAGGGATTAAAATGAAAGTGCTTAGCAACTTCTGTAAGGGTAAGCTGCTCGGCATAATGGTCCATGATATATTCCATCAGCTTTTTCATATTAAAATTTTCCGAATGCTCGTCTATTGCAAATAGGCATTCATTTGCTTCTTCTATAAAACGCTCTAATAGTACTACCGCTTCTTCTGCAGTGCGTACTTCATCAAAAGCTTTAAAATACGAATATTTTGCATTCTCTAGTTTTTTCACTTCATATTCCATATTACTTAGAAGAATCGTTATGTTAAAAATGATGTTGCTAAAAAAAGCTTTGTATTCAAAAACATCTGTTGTATACCATTTTGAATAGGTTCTAACATGCTCTTTTAAATAATTAAAAGCAGAATCAAAGTGTCTCCTTTTCATTTCACCAGTAAACCAATCCAAATTAAATTTTTCAAATTTATGAGGAAGTTCTGGAAGGTCCGCGTCCGATAAAATGTATCTATTAGGAAGATAGAATTGGTACATTAATAGTTTTGAGAACTGCTCTTTATAAATACTCCCCAAATGAGCTAACTCTTGAAACACCTCTGTTAAGACAAATCTTACCCCCTGCAGCTTCGTTGCAAGCTTGTTAGCTAGTTTAACCACGTTGGTTATATCGTTCTTAGTTAAATTAAGGAGATAAACAATGGTATGTTGATCATGTTTAAAACTATAATATTCTATCTGGTTTAAATCCTGGCCCAGTGCTCTATCTATATCACTTTTTATAGTAGTTTGGATGGTTTCCTCTCCAGTAACACCCAACAAACAGTAGTCGCTATAAGGGAACGCATTCTCTAATCCAGCTGATTTAAAATTGACTTCATATCCAGAAAGTAACTTATCAAGGAAATAGTCGATGGAAGCACCCTGGTTCACTTGCTTATCTCTTGTTTGGAAGGATGCAATTCTGCTAGCCGCTTTCTTCAATACCTTTAATAGCCCATTTGCATCAAGTTTTGGCTTTAATATATAATCAACCACGCCACTTTGAAATGTAGATCGTACATAATCAAATTCTCCAAAACTGCTCAGGATAATGATTTCAATTTCAGGATATTTCTCTTTAACAATTCTTGTTAGTTCTTCCCCGTCCATGATTGGCATCACAATATCTGTTATTAACACATGAGGTTGGGTTAACTCAATGAGTTCTAATGCTTCTTGTCCATTCGAAGCCTCTCCAACGATCAAAAATCCTTCTTGTTCCCAGTCGATATAGTGTTTGATCCCTTGCCTAATTAGCATCTCGTCATCTACAATAAGAATTCTGCATTGTCCCATTGATGTCATCGAATCCCTCCTTCAGATAGCAATATCCTCTAGTTTTAAAGATTTATATTCCTATTCTATTATAGAACATATTATTTGAAAGCGTTTTTTATATATTACCTTCTATTACAAATTTCATAGACTAGCAAACATAAAAAGATGCCCGAATTCTTCAGACATTTTCTTATTCTCTACCCACCTAATGGGATCCGAACGGTGAAGGTGCTCCCTTTGCCCATTTCACTGGATACATGAATGCTCCCTTTGTGCGTGTCCACAATCCACTTGGCAATAGAAAGTCCCAGACCATGCCCACCCATTTGCCGTGAGCGAGATTTATCTGAACGATAGAAACGTTCAAAGATCCGTTGATAATCCTCTTTTTTAATGCCGATCCCTGTATCCTTAACAGTCATACACAACTGATTCCCTTCATTGGATAGGGCAACTCGGACCTCCCCTTTTTCTGGCGTGTACTTTATCGCATTATCTAAAAGAATATAGACTAATTGGGAACATCTATGAAAATCACCAACTACCATTTGTGGATCCGGTGCAGCGAAATGGAGTGATAGTTGTTTTGAATCGGCAAGCGGCCGGACAGATTCTATCGTTTTTTCAATTAGCTGGGTCCAATCAAATTTTTCTAGTTTGAGCTCTACTGCATTTGAATCTGATCGGGCCAAGGTTAACAAATCACTTACCAAATGCGTCATCCGCTTCACTTCCTCTTTCATATTAGTAAGCATTTTCCAAACAGGGTCCTCTTTTGCAGGTTCGATCGTCATTTCCAACGCATCAACGGACGATAACAGGACACTTAAGGGTGTACGTAACTCATGCGAAGCATCTGCTACAAATTCCCGTTGTCTCTTAAAAGCAAGCCTAATCGGACCCATAGCTTTTTTCGACATGACTGAACTCATATAGAGTGCTACTCCAAAAAATACGATTCCAATAGCCACGAAAATGAATAGAAGCCAGTGGAACAATTGGTAGGCAAAAGAGATGTCCTTTCCAATATACAACTGGCCAATATATTTTCCTTTATAATAAATCGATTTATTAGTAATCATGAGACGAAAGTCTTTTTCAGCCTCAGGCACACGAAATTCCCCTCGATTTCCCCTTCCTTTTGGATTACCGGCTATATGCAGTGTTTCCTTTCGGATTTCTCCGTTATATGAAACTTGTACGGTTACCAGTCGTTTCAGTTCTGGACGAAGACGTTGGTCTGCTTCGTTGCCCATCACCATTTCTCCGTTTGGACTGACCACGTAATAAAAAAACTGATTCACGCCCGCAAAAACGACCTCTTGATTCGACAAATCCTGCAGGTCACTTTGGTCCTTTTTCAATAAATAATTCTCAATAATGCCAGCTTCCTGTTGCACTAATGTCTGGAGCTCTTGCTCCTGATTTTTTAGTATCACTACATAGAGCACGGAATACACAATCAAAATAAATAGGGCTAGAAATACCATAAGAAGTCCGCTATAAATACGTGTCAACTGACCTTGTGTACTTGTAAAAACATCCTTATCACCACGGGTGGACAAGAAACGAGAGAAGAAGCCGGGATTAGCATTCACACTTATATCCCACCCCTCTTATACTTTGAAGCAAGTCTTGTTTTCCAAGGCTATCTAATTTTTTCCGAATCAACTTAACGGTAGCATCGATTGTTTTAAGAGATACATCCGTGTCTAGACCCCAAATACGCTCAAGAATCATTTCACGTGGCAGTACCTGTCCTTTATTTTGAACCAAAAGGTTTAATAGCTGAAATTCGCGCGGACTTAATTGGATTTCATGACTGCCCGAGCGGACTACATGGCTTATGCGATGGAGAACCATATTGTGAATTTCGATTTCGTCTTCAAGGATTGGCGCATAGTTCCTCCGTGAAAGGGCACGTATCCTCGCTAACAGTTCATCGATTTCAAATGGTTTGACAAGATAGTCATCCGCTCCGGAATCGAGTCCTTCAATTCGATCCTGAACGGAATCTTTAGCTGTTAGCATGAGAATGGCACCGGAATATCCGTGTTTCCTGAGACGCTGACAGACTTCCACTCCATCACCGTTTGGCATCATCCAATCCATGATAATCACATCATAATTGGCAGACTTTGCATAATAGTAGGCATCCTCTCCTTCCGTTACCCATTCCACATGGAATCCGCCCTTTTTCTTCAGCATATATTCAATTAACTCACCCAGTTTGGCATCGTCTTCAGCTAATAAGATATTCATAGTCATAACTCCTTTACCTTAATTTTCCTAATCACGACCACTATATCTTGAATCCTATCAAGCCAACCTTAAAGAATACTTAAGATGCAAAGAAGCACCCCAAATTATTGAGGTGCTTCTCTTTCTACCTTTCGTTCAGCCAATTAAACTAGTGCAACTTTTTCATTTTTTAGCTTCTCCAGTTCTTTATTTAATTCCTCTTCGTCAACAAACTGATTAGCTGTTGCATCCAACGAAGCTATTGGAGTGGAAAATTGATTACCTGCCTGTACTTCAGCCTCCATCATTAAAATTTGCCCTTCTACCCGTGCAATACCTCTAGCAATTGTATCTGTTTGGAAGGACACCGTTGCCTTTTGAATTTGCTTCGTGGATAAAGCAACATTTGCTCGAGAAGCTAAGAGAATTTTTTTATGCTGCATTTGGTTATACGTTTCTTTCAACTGTTCTATTTTTTCTTTTAGAAGTTGCGTTTGTGTTTTAATCGCTTCAGCCTGTTCTTGATAGAGGTGAAGCTGTTTTTCAAGTGCTAGCTTTTCCTGTACAGCTAATTTTGCTATCCCATCCTCACCTTGCTCAATCGCGAGCTTTGCCTGACGGTTTCTTTTGTCTACAAAAGCTTGAGTTTCAGAAAGGAGAGCAGCCTGTTTTTTCTCAACAAAAATTTGACGTGCTAATGCTTTCTGTCCTTTTACAATTTCCTGTTCCATTTCTCGTGAATATTCATTCAACATAGCAATTGGATCTTCGATTCCATCTAATAGTCCATTCATTTCTGCCTTTGTAATCGTTTTTATTCTTTTAAAAATACCCATTTTAATCATTCTCCTTTTTAGTCATTATTGTTTTTTCCCACTGATCTAATAATTGGCTGTTTTGGTTAGCCACTGGTGTATGTGAATCCATTAATGGTGTATCAATAAACTGTTGCATGGAAGAAGCTTTTGCTTTTGTTCTAAACCATCTGACAAGGAAGAATAACACAGCTAGTCCTATTAAAAGCAATAACCATGAAAATCCTCCTCCAGGATGAGGGCCATTCATGAATGAATGAGAGCCGAATCCTCCTCGTGTTCCCATTCCACCTGGTCCATGTCCATGTCCGTATGGCCCAGCGGCAAAGGTGCTTCCTCCTCCTAGAAGATAGTGGAGGACGTTAAATGCCACTATCACAGCAGCCATCATCACACCCCAGAACACTCCTTTTTTCATTTTCTTATTCATTTCTCTTTCCTCCTTTCAACTTGATACTTGATGTCTATTAGAGAACGGTGAAAACTTGGTGAAAGACTAGCTTTTTTGAAAAAATTTTTTTTACAAAAAAATAGACTCTCCCGTCAGACGGAAAAGTCTTTGACTATCTCTATTAAATTGAAGTTGTTCAATCTCTTAACTGGCCAATGGCAGTGTAATCTCTACCAATGTTCCTTCATTCATTTTACTCTTGTATAAAATACTGCCATGGTGCTGCTTAAGTATTTTATGACAAATCATGATTCCTAGGCCTGTTCCCTTTTCTTTTAAGCTATAGAATGGCTCGCCTAGACGAGGAAGAAGCTCTTCAGGAATACCGCAGCCTTGGTCTTGAACAGAAATCAGGCACTCTCCTTCTGCACTCTTTCGAAGGTCAATGCTAATTTCTCCTCCATCCTTCATGGCCTCCATCGCATTTTTTAAAATATTGAGGAATACCTGCTTTAATTGATTCCTTTCACAAGTAATAAACAAAGCCGTATTTTCCACTTTTAAATTAATTTGAATACCATTCATCAGCGCTTCTGGTGACAGTAACTCTAATGTATCTTCTAGTAATTCTCGCAAATCAGTCCGATTTAATTGCACTGCCTGCGGCTTTCCTAAAGAGAGTAATTCGCTGGTAATACCCTCAATCCGCTCTAATTCTGTAAGAAGCAAGCGGTCAATTGTGGTATTCTCTCCCCGATAGAGTTGGAGGAAGCCTTTGATTGTTGTTAAAGGGTTTCTGATTTCATGCGCTACTCCCGCAGCCAGTTCCCCGACAATAGAAAGCTTCTCTGATTGCAGTAGGAATCCCTCTGCTTTTTTCCGTTCAGAAACATCTCGACTGATAATAACAATATGCTCGACTGATTGTCCTTCTCCTTTAACAGGCATACATCGGGACTCAAATTCTATATAATGACCTTCCATGTGTTTCAAACGGAATTCTAACGCTTGAGATTCTTTCTGCTCAAACATGGTCTTTATTGTGTTTTTAAAAAGAGAGACGTCTTCCGAATGAATGAACGTACATAATTCGAATTTTTCTAATTCGCTAGTGTGAAAACCTAAAACAACTTCATGGGAAGGGGAAAAGTAACTGATCGAGTGATCCTTATTCATCACCATGATCAGGTCTGATGTATTTTCAGCAATAAGCCGGTATTTCGATTCGCTTTCTCCTAACATTTTATACATATCAGACAGCCTATTATTTAACCTGTGGAGCTTTACATAGGACTCAATGAGTAAAGCTCCAATGACCACTCCTAACATCACAAATAATATATATTGAAGGTGAAAGAATGGCTTGTCTCTAAACACATTAAATAGAAACGGAACGGTGACTATGTAGATGACCAAATAGGTTGCAAAGAAAATGGCACTCTTTTTAATGGAGGTCAACCGCGAAATATACCTATGGATTATTGAAAAACTAATCATAATGATTGACCAGCCAATAATTGCCGGCATCCATTGACCACTTGAATACAATCTTATGAGTAATGAAAAAATCCCAGTAATGAATCCCGCAATTGGTCCAAGGTAGGAAAAAACCAGGATAACAGGAGCGTACCGTATATCGTAAGAATAACCACCCTGGTGAATGGATAATAAAACAAGGATAATTGAAACAATTCCCCCATATAAACCCACCCAAAATTGAACCTTCTTAAAGGGTTTATGATTGATGAATGAGCGTATTACTAGTGGCAAACTAACCATGAGTGAAAATATTGAGAGATTCATAATATAGTCTAAAAGGATCACTGATTCCACCTATCCCTTGTTAAAATCTTACTATTTTCTCTTATATTAAACTAGAATATCCACTATTGCTATAAGGAAAATATATATTTAGTTGGTATTTTTGTCCATATAATATAAATGGTCAAAAGATAGAAAAAGACCTTTCCGCCGCTGCGAAAAAGTCTTTGAAATATTTATAAGTGAACCTATTTTGATAATAAAGAAAGCACAGTGTCTAAAATAACATTCACACCTTTTTCACAGTCTTCCCACGTCGTCCGTTCTACCTCGCAATGGCTCTTTCCATTGATACTTGGCACAAACAGCATGGCGGTCGGAACATAGCTGGCAATAAATTGAGCATCATGCCCTGCACCGCTAACCATTCGTTTGTTGGAGTATCCAAGCGACTGGGCAGATTCCTCTAAAAGTTTGCAAATTTCCGACTCAAACCAAACCGTATCCCGCTCCCATAGTTTAGTAGTCTTAATCTCACAACCTTCATTATCTGCGAATTGAGAAAGCCCATGAATGAAATCTTTAACGGAATTGACGATTTCCATATCTTTATGCCTTGCCTCAAGAGTAAAAATCACTTTATTTGGGATAACGGTATGGATACTTGGATATACGTTCACTCGACCGATGGTAAATACTAACTCTTCATCCAGGCTGCCTAAACGTTGACGGATTTCATTAATGAGGTTGTTCGTTGCGAAAAGGGCATCCTTTCGCATATTCATTGGTGTAGTGCCTGCATGGTCGGATTCTCCTGTTACTTCTATTTCATAACAGCACATCCCAACCACACATTCGACAACACCAATGGTGAGTGCCTCTTTTTCTAAAATAGGCCCTTGTTCAATATGCAGCTCTAAAAAGGCAGTCGCTTCTTTGAGGCGATTGTCTACCTCACCCTCATATCCGATGGCCTTTAATGCCTCTCCAAAAGTGGTACCCTCTGCATCTTTCTTTTGCACCATGACCGATTTATCAAATTTCCCAGATAGGACACCAGAAGCCATCATAGAAGGCTCGAATCTTGCCCCTTCTTCATTTGTAAAATTAACAATAGTAATTGGAATTTTTGGTTTGATGTTATTTTCTACAAGTGTTCTAACTACTTCTAAGCCGGTAACTACTCCTAGAACACCGTCGAAGCGCCCACCTTTTTTCACGGTATCCAAATGGGAACCTATTAAAATAGGAGGTTTATTTTCGGTTCCCTCCAGTGTGGCATACATACATCCCATATCATCTACTTTGACCGACATCCCTAACTCTTCGCAGCAGGAGCGAAAGTAATCTCTGACACGGCGATCTTCCTCTGATAACGACAATCTTGTAACCCCATTGTTTTCTGTCCGACCAAAATCTGCAAATCGTTCCAGTTCCTTCATCAGTCTTTCCCCATTAATCAATAGCTTTTGTTTTTGCATATACAACACTCCTTTTTAAATAATGAGATTACGTCTGTTTCCATTACTGTTTTATTTAATCTCATGGAGGTGAAAAGCTTAGGTTGGTTTAGTTGAAGCTTGACGGAAATGGATCATGTTACCTGTTTAATTATGTAAAAATTCAGTCAATAAATTTATTATACAATACTCCCTGTCATAGTCATTAGACAAAACATCAAATCTTTCCACACAATTGTTTTATAGTTTGTATGATTTCATATTTTCCTTTCACTAATTTAGAAATTATTGTATCTTTGAAGGAAATATATAGATATGAAACGTGAGGCACATCATATGTGGAGAAACAGGAATGTTTGGATTTTATTATCTGGGGAGTTTATTGCGGGCTTGGGATTGTGGCTAGGCATTATTGGAAACCTAGAGTTTATGCAGGCAAAGCTGCCTTCGGATTTCTTAAAGTCATTACTTTTAGCAGGAGGGTTACTTGCCGGTATTGCGGTAGGACCATATGCTGGCCGGCTAACCGATCAAGCCAGTAAGAAAAGAGTCATGTTGATAGCTGGTTTCGTACGTGCTATTAGCGTGATTTTTATGCTTATTGCAATCCACACCGGTTCCATTTGGTGGATGGCCGTGTTTTTAGTTTTACTGCAAATATCTGCTGCGTTTTATTTTCCAACACTTCAGGCGGCACTTCCACTTATTGTTGCTGATAAAGATTTGCTTCAGTTAAACGGGGTTCATATGAACGTGTCTACCCTGTCTCGAATTATTGGAACCGCACTGGCTGGAGTATTGCTGGTAGTTCTCCCCTTATCCATGCTCTATGTAGGTTCGCTTGTAGGATATGTAGCGCTATTTATCCTTACCTGGTTCTTGAATTTTGATGAGCGACAACTAGATAAAACAGAAAAGATGAAGAACAAGTCTTCAGTGAATACTAGTTTTAAAGATGTATTCCCCATCATTAGAAATCTACCGATTGTCTATATGACACTTATTATGACACTGGTACCGGTGTTGTTTCTCGGCGGGTTCAACCTGCTAGTGATTAACATAAGTGAGCTCCAGCATAGTTCAGCCATCAAAGGGTGGATTTATACTGCTGAAGGAATCTCATTTATGATTGGTGCGTTTTTTATTAAATTAATCAGTGACAGAAGTTCGCCTTATATTATTTTGTTCGCCTGTTCTTTTATGATCGGCTGCTCACAGCTGCTCCTTTATTTAGCGAATGTTCCTGTGCTAAGCGTATTGGCCTTTGCCTTATTCGGCTTTTCCGTAGGCTGCTTTTTCCCGACAGCCGCTACCATTTTCCAAACAAAAGTACCAAAGGAGTATCACGGACGCTTCTTTTCCTTCCGTAATATGCTGGACCGAATTTCGTTTCAGACTGTTCTGCTAATTAGCGGCTTTCTTCTGGACCTGATTGGGTTACAGCTCATGTGCGTCCTATTCGGAGTATTATCCATTATCACCACCACAATCTTCTACGTTAGACACAAGAGGGTTTCAACTGGTCGAACAAAAGAACTGACAGTAAAAGGGCATCATCCAGCCTAGATGATGCCTTTTTACTCTGTCCACAATTGGTGCCTGGCACCCAAAAAGCTTTAAATAATGTCCTCTTCCTTGACTACTTCTGGTGTCATTCGTGTAAATGATATATCAGGAGAACAAATGATGCTTAAAGCCTCGTCGGGGGATGTTACTGCAAAAAATATTTCCTCTAAGGAACTAACGATTCAGGCAACTTCTGGGGATATTGCCGTCAATGGAATTGATGCCAAACAGATTTCAGTCCACACAACCTCAGGGGATATTGATGGAGCGAGAGTTGCAGGATTTACTCATTTAACTCTTGAAGCAACCAGTGGTGATATTTCTCTTAATACAAGAGAAACTTCTTTCATCCTGGACTTCATGTCCACATCAGGAGAAGGCGAAGTCACCGTTCCAAACTTCCTATTTGAAGAAAAAACAGAAGAACGAATCATAGGGAACAAAGGAGAAGGCAACCATTCTATCACTGTGAAAACCACCTCAGGCGACTTCTCTTTCAAATAAAAAGGCTCTGATATAATTGAATGTTGATTTCACAGTGTTTGAAAAATAAACGGAAAAGTTCCGCTTAAATTGGGAAATACCCTTATTTCCTTAAAAATAAGGGGAGTTTTTCCGTTTATCTGATCCAAATCGTTGGATTTTGTCTTTTTTTAAAGCAGTTAACCGGAATATCTCCGCTTATTTCTGCTTATTAATCTGTCTCTATATACAATAGCCGGAAATTCTCCGCTTATGAATTCTCCTACTACTTACACGAAAATAAACGATGAAGGATAACGGAGCCAATAAAAAAGGGTGTGTCCACCACACACAGACAAATGTCCACGCGTGCTGCCTGACACCCCTTTTCCTTTTTTAACCTATCTTTTTCTTTTGTTTTTCAGTAGTTGGTGCGCTTTCCCATGCTTCTAGGTTTTGTAAGCCTTCGATGTTTGAAGTATAGAAGACAGGATTTTGGCCGTTTGCTTTTTGCTTCTTATAGTCAGCAAGGGCCGCAAACGCGATTTTTCCTAATAGAATAATAGCGATCAAGTTGATAATAGCCATTAATCCCATGAATAAGTCAGCAAGACTCCAAACAAAGCTCAGTTCTGCTAATGATCCAAACGCAACCATGCCGACAACGGCAATACGGTACGCGTTTAGCACAAGCTTGTTATTTTTAATAAATCCGATATTCGATTCACCGTAGTAGTAATTCCCCACTACAGAACTAAAGGCAAATAGGAATACGATAATAGCAAGGAAAACACCCGCCCATGATCCTAAAGAACCTTCAAGGGCGCTCTGCGTTAGGATAATCCCGTTCCCCTCTTTAGAGGTGTACAGCCCTGATAGAAGAATAATAAACGCTGTTGAGCTACAAATAACAAGCGTATCCACAAATACACCCAGCGCCTGAATTAAACCTTGTTTAACAGGATGACTGACATTTGCAGTGGCTGCTGCATTCGGGGCACTACCCATACCTGCTTCGTTTGAGAATAGCCCACGTTTGATCCCGTTCATCATTGCAGCACCAATTGCTCCTCCAGCTACTTCTTTCATACCAAAAGCACTTTCAAAAATTAATGCAAACACGCCAGGAATTTCTGTTATATTCGTTATCATGATGTACAGGGCGATTAGAATATACGCTCCGGCCATAACGGGAACCATCCACTCTGCGACCTTGGCAATGCGCTTTAGTCCGCCAAAAATAATAACGGCAGTAATAACCGATAAAACAGCCGCAATGACCATTTTATTTATTCCAAATGAATTGTTCAGGGAGCTTGTAATTGTGTTTGCCTGAACAGAGTTAAAGGCTAGTCCAAAAGTTATGGAAATGAGAACAGCAAAGGTAATCCCCATCCAACGGGCCTTCAATGCTTTTTCCATATAATAAGCGGGACCACCTCGGAAGGTGTCTCCATCTTTGACCTTATAAATTTGTGCAAGTGTTGCTTCTATAAAAGCAGAAGCTGAACCGACCAATGCAATTAGCCACATCCAGAAAACAGCTCCTGGTCCACCGGTAGTGATGGCAATGGCTACTCCGGCGAGGTTTCCTGTTCCTACCCTTGATGCAGTACTGATACAAAAGGCTTGGAAAGATGAGATTCCTTTTGTATCGCCTTTGGCCCCTTCACCCATTAAGCGAAACATCTCTCCTACCATACGGAATTGGACAAACTTTGTGCGAAAAGTGAAATAAAGACCTGATCCTATTAATAAAACGATAAGAATATAAGACCAGAGTAACGTATTGGACTCATTTACAAAATTTTCAATCATCTTCATCTAATCATCACCTTCTACCCCTTGTTTTTTTATATACTGATATAATTTATCAAATTCAAAGAAATCTGACAATGTTTGAAGTTTCCAGTTTACTAGAGACAGTAGAATTCCTCTTCTTTAAAGGAACTTTTCTAAAAGTTTCGGATAATCGTAATATTGTAAAAAAATAGGTCGTTATATCTAATAAAATTATGTAAAATAGAGATAGGGTTATACTAACCTTACAATTTTTTACAAGAAATACTAATTTAAGGGTGAACGTCATTGCGATTTTTCAGGAAGGAAACAATCCGAATATGCTAAAAGCTAGGCTGTATGACATATCCATCTTTCTTACTGCTCTGGCCATAGCTATTAGCTCAAAACATATAATAATACCCACATCTGACTTTATTAAGTCATTAATTGTGTTTTGGGTTTTCTCCAGTCTTTATTATCACCTTAGAGTTTTTTCAAAAAACGGCAACACTAATTTTGAATATGGTATTAGCTACTGTTTATCATTTGTTTTGTTTACTGGTCCTCTTGGCTTATTCATATTTGAAACGATCTACCGCTTTACCGTGTATGCTTATAGAAAGTGGACAAAGACCGCTGACCCCAGTGAGTTTACAGACACTTTATATAATATTGGTGCCTTTGTTATTACCAACTCAATAGCCTACTTCTTGTATCTACAATTAGGATCGATCATTGATTCAAATAACTATGTTTTTTGGATTTCGATGTTTTTACTGACGTGTATCGCCTCCCTTCTTTCCGCTACCTTCTTAGTTACCGCTTTTTACATAATGGGTGATTTTAAAACCCTTAAAGAAGGTGTAGACTTTGTTTTTAAAAGTAGAAGTTTGCTTGATTATGGGAAAGTAGCCATCACCAACGGATTGCTTTTCTTGTTTTTAAAAGATGGGAAATGGGATATGTTAATTAGTTTATTTATTTTAAACTACGTGGTAAGCCGTTCCTTTTTCTCGAAGGCTCAAAGCGCTCAACATAAGCTGGAGAGGGACAAGTTCGAGCAAATGGCCTATACAGACTTCCTGACTGGCGTGCACAACCGTACATTTATGGATAAAAAAATGGCCGAGCTTAATCAATCGGAAGAACAAATTGGTATTGTTGTATGCGACATCGATAAGTTTAAACGAATCAATGACAATTTTAATCACGCAGTAGGCGATAAAGTCATTCAGCACTTTGCTTCTACGTTAAAAAGCTATCTGGATGAAGAGGATTATTTGTTCCGAAGTGGTGGAGAGGAATTTACTCTTTGTCTCAGAAAGAGAGATTATGATCAAACACGGGATCTGGTTAATGAAATTCTGGATGGCGTTGCAAATAACGCAGTAAATGTGGAGTATCAGGGTGAACACGTCTCCATTTGCTATACTGCTTCGTTTGGCCTTTATTACTACAAGGTAAATGACCAGATTTCTATAGAAAAAGCCTATATTATGGCTGACCAGCTGTTGTTCCGTTCCAAGGATCTAGGAAAGAACAGAGCTTCCATGGTTAACGGTCTGGCAAAAGCAGTAGTCGTGTAACTAATTACACACCATTAAAAAAAGAAGCGGTTTCGACCGCTTTTTTTTATTTTGGGTAAACCTTTGGTGTCAGGCACCACAAAAAGACACTTTCCACGTGGAAAGGACATCTCGTTTAGGTGTACAAAAAAGTGTCAGGCACCTCGCATGGACAACTGTCCACGAGCGGTGCCTGACACCCTAATTCGATTTATGATACGCGCTTTAGATGTTTGAATTGTCCTTTTGATAGAACGGTTGTTTCAAGGCGGTGTGCCATGAATGCTGCTAGAACAGATAGAACGATGTCCTTTGGCAGCGGAGCCAGCATCCAGAACCAAGCCATTTTATAGGTGAATCCCTCAGGAGCAGCTGCCCAAAGTTTATAAGCAAAGTACATCCAATTGGTTCCGAAAACATAGTTTACAGCCATTCCAATTAAAGCCGCAATAATAAAAGTTGCCAATCCCTTTTTCTTTTCTACTATTTTTCCGATAATAAATGCAGTGAAAATATAAGAAAGAATAAAGCCAAAGGTAGGTTTAATCAAGATTGATAATCCTCCAGAAAAGTCAGCAAAAACAGGAACTCCTACCAATCCTACTAGCATGTAAACTGTCATGGCGATAGATCCTAATCGGCTACCCAAAATGGCTCCTGCTAGAATAGCAAAAAAGGTTTGAAGCGTAATCGGTACCCCACCAACATGTAAAAATGGAGCAATGGTACTGATATTTGCACCAATGGCCATCAATGCCACAAACATGGCTGATAGTGTTAAATCAAGTGCTCTTAAATTTTTCATTTACGTTCTCTCCCACCCTACAATATAAATGTCTTAAATTTAAAATAAAGGGTAATACAACCTTTTGTCAACCAAATTATAAAATTGGTTGACAAAAAATTATCACTTCTATATTAATAAAGAAAAACTCTTATTTAAGTATTACATTTTTTGGATTTACCCAAAACTCCATCAAGCAGCTTTTATTTTTGAATTAAATAAAATTTTCAAAAAACATTTTGACAAACTATCTTTTTAAAGGTATATTAAGATAACGAAATAATTATCTGAATTTTATAAAAGTATATTCACATAGGGGGAAACATAGTATGGAAAAACGTCAGCAGTGGGGGTCAAGATACGGATTTATCATGGCGGCAGTTGGTTCGGCAGTAGGTCTAGGGAATATTTGGAGATTCCCAGCCGTTGCCTATGAAAATGGAGGAGGAGCCTTCTTCCTACCTTATCTATTCGCCATTTTAACAGCAGGAATTCCTATCTTAATTTTAGAATTCACGATTGGTCAAAAATACAGAGGTTCCTCACCACTATCATTGTTCCGTTTGAATAAAAAAGCAGAATGGCTTGGTTGGTGGCAGGTATTAATCGCCTTTGTTATTTGTACTTACTACTCTGTTATCATCGCATGGGCTATCAAATATACGATTTATTCATTTGGTACTCAGTGGGGATCAGATCCTAGCAAGTTCTTATTTGGAAAGGTTCTACAATTATCTGATAAACCAGGAGAAATTGGCGGATTAGTTTCCGGCATCGTCACTCCATTACTTTGTGTATGGGCAGTTACTCTTTTTGTCCTATTTCGTGGAGTTTCAAAAGGAATTGAAAGGCTTAATAAGATTTTCCTTCCGACTCTTGTAGTAATGTTTTTAGTAATCGTCGTTCGTGCTTTAACACTTGATGGTGCAGCGAGTGGATTAAATGCCTTTTTCAAACCGAATTGGGATATGATTTTAAACGGAAAAGTTTGGATTGCCGCTTATGGACAAATCTTCTTCTCCTTATCTATTGGATTTGCCATCATGATTACGTATTCTAGTTATCTACCAAAAAAATCAGACATTAATAACAATGCCTTCATTACAGCTTTTGCTAACTCTGGATTTGAATTACTAGCTGGGATTGGAGTGTTTGCCGCACTTGGATTTATGGCAAAGCAACAGGGAGTACCAATTGATGAAGTGGTTAGCAGTGGAATTGGACTAGCCTTCGTTGTATTCCCAAGCATCATCAACGAGGTTCCCTGGCTTAAATGGATTATTCGGTGTATTGTTCTTCCTATCTTTAGTTTTTGCTGGAATGACGTCACTTATTTCTATCGTCGAAACATTTGTGGCTGCAGTTCAGGATAAATTCAATGTATCACGTACAAAAGCAGTCTTAACTGGAGGATTAACAGCAACGGTTATTTCTCTTCTTTTTGCAACACACGGCGGATTGTATTTACTAGATGTGGTTGATTATTTCATCAATAACTTTGGAATTGTCTTTGCAGGACTGATTGAGGTAGTTTTAATTGCTTGGTTCTTCAAAGGGTTAACCGGTTTACAAAAACATACAAATGAAATTTCTGACCTTCGTGTAGGTACTTGGTGGAAAGTATGCCTTGGTGTCATTACTCCATTGGTTCTTGGCTATATGATGTTTGACAATATCCGTCAAAACCTAAAGGAAAACTACGAGAAATATCCGACTGAACTGATTTTATATGCAGGGGTAATAGTAGTAGCCGGAACAATCCTTGTGGCAGTCCTTCTTTCCCTTAAGGGTTGGAAAGCATCTGCCAATACAGAAGAAAAAAGGGAGGTTGCTTAACATGTCAGGAAGCGCACTTACTATGATGATTGTTGGGATGGTCATTTTATGGGGCGGTCTAGCAGCCAGCATCCTCAATGTAGTCAGAGTATCAAAAAAGGCAAAGTCTTAATTACAAATACACAAAAGGATTGAGCAGTAGTTCCACCGCTCAATCCTTTTTTCATGCCGTTCGCTCAATATTTTTTTGGACGGCAAAACTTACAGACTTTGATGGTTTGGTTTGTTTCTGTCTTCTGTGTGTAAAGAAGCTTTACTCCCGTTCTACTGCACAATGGGCATGTCCCACGACCATTTGAAGGCAGATAGCTAATCGTTTTTCCCCTATTTCTTTTTGCCATTTTCCATCATCCTTATCTAGAAATCTCTTGTTTCTTTATCTAATGTTGGACTGGCACAAAGATTGATAGGCATATAATTGTTTTTAAGAAAAACTTTCTGTCGTTTTAGAGAAGATTTCTATCCCTTCTCCTTCCTCCCAGCAGAATATTCCTCTGTCAAATTAGAATGCCTGTTTAACAGATTACGAACCTCATCAGGTACTGGCACCTTCCGCCTTGTTTGACGATTAATCGTTGTAAGAACTACTTCCGCAACTACCATTTGCTCTTGTTGTTCATTCGTGATCGTTTGCTTCAGTGTAAAACTTGTATTTCCTATCCGCTCCAGAGACGTTTGAACCCATAATCGATCATGATTGAATACTTCTTTTTTATAATCGACCCCAATATGTACAACCACCGCTTCAACCCCGTGAGAGACACAATATCGATACCACCACTTGCGCCCCTCATCTAAATACTCAAATAGCTTTACATTACTTACGTGACCCCGGTTGGCTTCCGCTACGATGAATAGCTCTGAATAGGCCAAACTTTCATCCCTCCCCCTCCTCAATTGATAAAAAACCACCTATCAATAATTCGCTGCAGAATAGATGGATACCTGCCCGCCCTTTTCTCACAACCTCACTAAAGATGGCACGACAACACATCTATTCCCATAAGATAGCAATAAGAGTTGAGTCTAAACTTTTCAAACGGAAGGGAAAGATGTGGTGCTTTTATATGAAAAACTTTTCAGTTCATCCACCTTCATTTCAGAACCTTCAAGAGACTGGAATGACATTTGAACAAGTATTTGAACGGATTATTACATTTATGCAGTTTGATCCAAACGGGAACTACCGCCTGATGGTGGGGACAGACTCACAGGTCCATAAATCAAATACGGTCTTTATTACCGGAATTGTGATTCAGAATGAGGGTAACGGTGTATGGGCGTGTATTAGAAAAGTGATTGTTCCCCGAAAGATGACGCATCTCCATGAACGTATATCACTGGAGTTGTCTTTAACAGAAGAGATCGTCTCACTGTTCACGGAAGAAAGAAAAAATGAATTAATCTCTATTGTCCTTCCTCATTTGTACCATGGAGCTACTTTTACTATGGAAGGCCATATAGATATCGGGGCTGGAAAACGGAATAAAACGAGTGAATTTGTCAGGGAAATGGTCACTAGAATGGAATCCATGGGAGTCGAGCCTAAAATCAAGCCAGACGCCTTCGTCGCCTCAAGCTATGCGAACCGATACACAAAATAAGGGTGCCTGGCACCACGCAAGGACACTATGTCCATGAGCGGTGCCTGGCACCCTTATTTATTTGTTCAGTCCTTTTTACATACATTTTAATTAAATATAGGCAAGTTGAACTTTTACTGTCGTTCCTTTGCCTGGTTCACTTTCAATTTTCATGGTTCCATTGTGTTCTTGGATGATTTTGTTGCTGACGGTTAGGCCAAGCCCAATCCCCTTGTCCTTGGTTGTATAAAATGGCGTTCCTAAATAGCCCATTACATGCGTGTCAATCCCAATTCCTTCATCGGAAAAACTAATCTGCACTCTTTTCCCCGCTAATTTTTCTACATAAACATGGACATTCCCACCACTCGGCATCGATTCAATGGCATTTTTAAGAAAATTAACAAAAACTTGTTTCAGTTGATTAGGGCTGCATAATAGTTCAATATCATTTGCTTGATCATAATCATGGTTGATGATTTGAACATTATGCAATAATGCTTGCGGGTGCAAAATATTTACCGTACTATCTAAAATGGAATGTAGGCCCTTCCTTTCGAATTGAATGGCCTGGGGTTTTGCTAGGGACATAAACTCATTGACGATCATATCAATTCGGTCTAGTTCATTCATAATAATGGACAAATAATTATCCTGCTTTTCTTTATCTGGCGTACTTTTCAAAAGCTTGGAAAATCCTTTTAAGGAGGTCAAAGGATTACGAATCTCGTGCGCGACCCCGGCTGCTAATTGGCCAATGATTGAAAGGCGGTCTAAATTCCGTAAAGCATCATCATTTTTTACCCTATCCGTCACATCTCGTGCAACTGTAACATAGCATTCTACCTCATTTTGCTCATTAAAGATGGGTGTAATTGTAGTCTCGGAATCTATTACTTTATTATCCCCCGTCTTTAATTTCACTTGAAGTAGTTGAGGTTCACCTGTTTCAATTAACCTTTGGTAAACTTTTTCTAAGTTTTCTTTTTCCTCAGGAAGGATGAGATCATATACATCTTGACCAATTAGTTGTTCTGGTTTAAAACCAACCCCTTTTTCATGAGAGGGGCTTGCATAGATGACCTCTTTATCTTTGGAATAAAGCTTTATCATATCTGTAGTGTTCTCGGTAATTAATCGATACAATTCACGCGTTCTTTTTAATTCTCTTTCTGTATTTATATGCTCCGTTATATCCCGGTAGATAGCTATTACGGCAATAATTTCCCCCGCTACGTTTCGAAAAGGAGAATAAGACACAGCTATATCCAGAAGCCGCCCATCTTTATGATACCGTTGTGTCACAATGTCATGGAAAAATTCCCCCTGTTTTACCGCACTTATTATTCCATTCACTACGTCAGGGTTAGGGAATTCCTCAAATCTCCTCCCAAGGATCTCTTCCTCTGTATAACCGAAAATCTTCGTGTACATGCCATTTACTCGAATAAACCGATTCTCCATATCAACAATACAGATTCCATCAGCCGTACAATTAAGAAAAAGATCGATTAATTCATCAGGATTATAGACGACAGACTCATTCTCTTTTCCAAAAATAGGGAAACTCTTAGCCACAAATATCTCTCCAAACACATTAATCTCTACCTTCCATTTTACAGAACTTTGCGACAAAGAAAAGAAGTATTTTTTGGTGGGTGTCAGGCACCATAGAAAGACACTTTTTTGCAATTTGTCCATTCCACACGGACATTTTCTTCTAAACTACAATAATTAATTTTTCCTCCCTATCATATTGGACTTCCTTTCACTCATAAATTTTGAATTAAGGGGGTGGCTTATTGAAAAAAGGACTATTGGCATTGATTTTATTACCATTTATTTTTTTATTATCAGGATGCGGCGGTGATCCTGTACATGATGATTTGCTTAATTATGTGAATAAAGAAATGAAAAAAGCAGGCAAATTGGAAAGTGCGGCCGTTTCTGCTTATGAAGGCGTTTCTGGGGCAAATTATACCGATGATCAAACGATGTATGATGCATTAACCAATGACGTTATCCCTAATTACAACGAGTTTATTAAGGAGCTAGATTCTGTCAACATTGAAACGGAAGAATTACAGGATATTCATGAGATTTATATCGAAGGCGCGGACATCCAATTTAAAGCCTTTACTACTATTAAACAGGCTTTAGAAGAACAGGACCCAGCCCTCATTCAACAAGCGAACGACATGCTGGCAGATGCAAGAAAACATATTCGCGATTATCAGAATAAGCTTGATAAACTAGCAAAAGAACATGATGTAGAAATTAAGAAATAACAGCAGATGATTTTATGAAACAAGGAAGGCCGGTTCCCCCTCTGATTTTACAAAGAGGAGTACCGGCCTTATTCTTTAACTGATTGGTCTCATCAGTTTCGCCTAGACTGAATCACGTTTCCGAATTGACAGTCGCTCGAAATACGTCGCCATTCTCCACAGCCATTCCAGCGGTCCAAACCGAAAGAAGCAGAGCCAAATGCTACTGAAGATCAACTGAATGACTACAATAATTAAACAAAGGTAAAATGATTGAGTATATGACAGCTGCCCGTATAGGTTTAGTACCTTTCCAGCCAATAACATGAAAACCGTTTGTAAAATATAATTTGTCAGGGCCATCCTACCATAGCTTTTTAGTGGCGATAGCACTTTCTGAACGGGTGGAATTTGTAGCAGCAACACCAACAGTCCCACATAGAATGCAGACACAATTGGTCCGATGGTAATACCGAAATTAATAAACTGCCTCATTTTGTAGGAATGACTATAACCCACTGCTTCAAACACCGTCGGGCTAAGTTGATATTGATACAAAAGGCCAACTATACTTAATACAAACATTATCCCTGTGAAAATAGCTACCTTCTTCCACTGTTGCGAGATCCCCTCAAACACTTGAAACTGTCCAGCTGCAATCCCTAAGAGCATTAATGGAACTACCATAAAAATTTTAGCCGAAAAAAGACTTAAAGCGAACAGCATAGCTAGGCCAAATAGAAGATTGCCCCACTTAGGTGCCCTGTAAAAAGGTAAAATGATGAAGCCGCTAACAGCATAAATGGTCAACGCTTCTCCAGGATGAAACTTTACATGAATCAACCCAAAAAGAAAAAGTACAAACATGCGTCGTAAAAACAGCATGGTGCCCTTTTTCCCTTTCGCCTCGGCACGTGAAATAAATATATAAAACCCAACACCAAATAAAAAAGTAAATATGGTATAAAAGCGACCTTCAACAAATAAATAAAGAAACCGCCAGTACGTAGCATCCATGGTGCCCGGTTCAGGGAGCTTAACAGACAACAACGGAATAATATTCACTAAAATAATCCCTAATAAAGCAAACCCCCGCAAATAATCAAGCACATCCAACCGTTTATTTAACTCTATCGAATTCATCTTTTACTCCTGTATGCTTCGAGTTTACTTTCTCCATATTTCAATGATTTGCGGTTCACCGTATTTACTTTTACCATACACGCTTTAGCCTAACTTCATTTTCCTCGAATTCTAATAGGAATACATCTGGATTACTAAGGTTCTTCCATTGTTCAAAACCAAAATCAGACTGATAGTTTTTCAGTAGTAAAGACATCAAATTCCCATGTGTGACGATGACGGTATTTTCAGCTTCACCATTTAATACCTCTTCAACCACACTTACAACCCTCGCCATCGCTTCACGGGTTGACTCGCCTCCATCAAATGTTAACTCCAAATCATTGTAGGTGGCTTGTAGTTTTTCCAGCCAATCCTCTAATACCTTTGTACTTAAGATTCGCTCAGATAACCGTTCATCCGTTTCCACTTCGATCTGTTTCAATTCAGCCAGCGGATTCACGGAATAAATTGCTCGTACAAATGGACTTGAAACAATTCGGTTGATTTCAATTTCCGAAAAAAATCCCGCTAACTCAGCTGCCTGCTGGACGCCTTTATCCGTTAAGCGAGCCTCCCTTGGCTGCCCCTCCGCTTCACAATGCCTGACCACAAAAATCCTTTGAGTCATCCATTCCTTCCCCCAAACTTTACTTTCTAATTGCTTTTATTTTTTTATCAAGAACCTCAAAGGTCTTTCTGAGTTTCTCTTTGGGAACAGCCGCAAATCGATCGCCAATATTCAGCTCGAAGTAGCATTCCTCCGCGTGGATTTCTCGTAAATAGCTGGTCAATCCTAGCCCTGTTTCCTCATATACTGCTAAAAGAATCGGCTCCAGTTCTTGTTTGGAAACATGTACATGCACGTGGAACATATTAGAAACCGGTATTGCCGGCTTGGTTTCGACTGCATGGCATTGATTATAAAGTGCTGCCAGCTCCTTTGCTTCCTCAAAATACTGGGCCATTTTAGGAATCCTTTGATCAAAATAATAATCCGCACTGATTATGTATGGGTATAGACTAATTAAGTCCCCACCGTGGCGTCTTTTCCACACTTTTGATTCCTCTGTAAAGGCCTTTTCACCTGCAAGAATGGCTCCAGCAATGCCTCCAAGCCCCTTATAAAAAGATACATACACACTATCAAAAAGCGCACATATTTCCTCTGCCGACTTTTGGTAGTAAGGGATAATTTCAAAGAGTCTTGCCCCATCTAGATGCAATTTAATGCCTTTTTCACGACAGTAAGCTGATATCTCCTCAAGTGTTCGATAATCCGGCAATTGACCGCCAATCTCACGCTGTGGTAATTCTAGCAATAAACAAGCAATCCCCTCGTCCATACCAAGGACGTCTTCCAAACTAATTACTCTACTTTTATCAGCCAGCAATACAGGCTCGATAAGATGCAATTCCTTTAAACCATCTTCTTCATGGATTTCTAAATGACTCAATGGATGATAAGCAACTTTTTTGACACCTTTTTGATCACACCAAATCCGTAAGGCAATTTGCTGCGCCATCGTTCCACTTGGGAAAAACACAGCCGCTTCTTTCCCTAAATAGGCCGCCATTTTCACTTGAAAATCCTCGATGATCTTGCCTTTCCCATACATATCACTTTCCAAATCCCCATCCACATTCGCAAAAGCCTCTTTTAGGACCTGAATATCTCGATTTCCGTGACCAGGTAATTGATATTCCGTCTCTTTAAATGCATCTAATAATGTCTTCTTTTCATTCATATTCAACGTCCTTCCCCACTTTTCCCCGTGTATAAAATACACTCACTTAAACTAATACAAACATATGAAGCACAAAGGCTGCAAGGAAAATCATCGCCGATACAAGGTGGAATTTCCTCCTGAACCCTGAAGCCTTTTTATGACGCAAATACCCGGCAGCGAGAGTAATAACCAGGAATACCAACGCCAGGTATCCGCTTAACAATTTCACATGGTTGAACCCAAGTACTCGGCCAAACTCATATAGGTTGATCCATGCGTGACCCAAAATGATCGTTGTTGCTAACAAAGCAATTTTAATATGCCATTTCATTAAGTATCGGGAAAACTTTGCAAGCCGTATTTTCACCTTGCGGATGGATGTATTCCTGATAACAAGAAATATGAAATACATGTTGATATTAATCAAAAATAAGATGACACCCAACTGCGCTAAAGTTTGACCTGTTACAACTAATGTACTATCATGCGGGCGGAAGAACCATATATACACAACCGATAGAACAATTAATAAAATGTTGGCTACCGTCCAGATACGGTGATACATGAAAGTGCCTCACTCCTTTCACCTACTATCCTAATCGATAAATTAAAAATCGTTCATTCCGATTCTTTTCATAAACATATGGGAGAACCACTTCCTCTATCCATTCAAAAGCTGTTTCCTTTTCTAAAAAGTAAATATAATCTTCCGCCGGATAATATAAAACCAGCTCGATTTCCCGTGGTGATTGTTCATAGGAACGCAAAATATTATTAATAATTTTTCTAAATACTTGAACAGAAAAAGGGTTAAAGAAGTAAAATCGATTGTCTTCTTGCTGCACTTCGTACTCTTCTGCTAAACAGCAAAGAAAGTGAACCTTTTCCCTACTAGTCTTTTTCGAATAAGTTTTTTGATTTTGAACAGCAGCCTGATAGAGGTCATTATCCATTTCCACCCCGACCACCGAAGCGCCGAAGAAATAGTGGATATAAAAATTAAGACGTCCTTTTCCACAGCCAAAGTCCACAATATGATCTTGGTTATTTAACTTATATTTTTCAAATAACACCTCAAGTGCACTATAAGGTGTCGGTTCATACCGATGATAGTGCAAAGATTTATGAAATCCCTGCTGTACCTCTTTTGTTTTTATGTTTAGTAATTTATCATAATAATGTTCCTTCATGGCTGTCTCCTACCTATTAAAAAACTCAATAAAATCAAACCTCTTTTCATATTATCCCATATCAAAGAAGGAAAAAGGAGAACCATGTAGAAATGTAGAATAAATCGGATTACTATGGAGCTGACGCCCTTTTGAAAATAAAAAAAATCTTAAATAATAATGCCGTTGTGGTTTCTGATAACAATGAAGAGAAAATTGCGATCGGGGCAGGCATCGCTTTTCAAAAGAAAAGAAATGACATTATTAATCCAAATAAAATTGAAAAGCTATTTATCATGAAAGAAAACGAGAAATTTCAGCAGCTGCTGCTTAAAATTCCTGAGGAACATTTTGCCCTCGCTGAGGAAATCATCACATATGCAGAGGAAGCTCTTGGGTCCAAATTAAATGACCATGTCCACATCGCCCTTACCGATCACTTATCCTTTGCAATTGAAAGGGGAAGTCAAGGTATCCATCTGAAAAATAAACTATTCCATGAAATAAAAACGCTCTATAGAAAAGAGTTCGATATCGGAATGTGGGCCATCAAACATATTGAGAATAGGACCACTATCAAAATGCCTGTTGATGAGGCAGCCTATTTGGCACTTCACATTCATACAGCTAAACTGCATGGTAGAGATATGAAGCAAACATTGCGGCAAACGGCGATTATTGGCGAAATGATACAGACAATTAAAGAGTGCCTTCACATATCCATTGAGGAGGACGACCTATCGTATCAACGGTTATTGACCCATCTCCGTTTTACACTTTCTAGAAGCAGCCATTCTAGGCAGCCGATTATGGATGATGAAATGCTGACAATGATTAAAAAGAAATTCTCAATTTCCTATCAATGTGCCAAAAACGTCGCGAAACTTCTCACAGAACAATACAGCATCCACCTTCCCGAACACGAACTGGGATATATCACTATTCATATCGAAAGATTAAGAAGTCTGTAATATTAAAAAGAAAAACGCTTAGACGAATTTGTGACGTCTAAGCGTTTTTCCATACCATCTGATTATTTCTTTCGAATCTTCATGATTTCATCCGCTACGAACTGGACATTTGTTCCTACGATGACTTGAATGCTTTGTTTTCCAACGATATTGATCCCTGGAACACCGGTTGCCTTAATTTTCTTTTGGTCTACTACATCCATGTCTTTTACTTCTAATCGTAAACGTGTTACACAGTTATCGACAGAAACCACATTGGCGTCGCCGCCCAATCCTTCATAAATCTGCGCTGCCATTACTGCAAATTTACTTTCACCTGTAGCAACACTCACTTCGCCAGATTCAGCCTCTTCATCGTCTTCCTCTCGACCAGGAGTCATTAAGTTGAACTTAACGATAATGAATCGGAATAAGAAGTAGTAGATCACCGCAAATACGAGACCTTGAACTAGTAACATATATGGCTGATTAGCAATTGGTATTCTTAAGCTCAGCACAAAGTCGACTAGACCCGCACTAAAGCCAAAACCAGCTGTCCAATGGAACGCGGCTGCAATTGCTAATGACAGACCTGTTAAAATTGCATGTACAAGGTAAAGCATTGGTGCAACAAACATAAAGGCAAATTCAATTGGTTCCGTTACACCAGTAAAGAAGGCTGCGAAGCCCGCAGCTAACATCAAGGAAGCTACTTGTTTTTTCTTCTTTGTTTTTGCCGTATGAACCATTGCTAACGCGGCAGCTGGAAGGCCAAACATCATAACAGGGAAGAATCCTGCTTGGTACATGCCTGTTACGCCTTTTTCCCCTTTACTTGCCCAGAAGTTCCCAATGTCATTGATACCAGCCACATCAAACCAGAACACCGAGTTTAATGCATGATGTAACCCTGTTGGTATTAATAGACGGTTGAAGAAACCATATAGACCGGCACCAAGCGCACCTAATTTTGAAATTCCCTCACCGAAAGAAACTAATCCAGTGAAAATGACTGGCCATACGAAGAATAGAATAGCTGAGGCTACTAACATCGAAACAGCAGTCATAATTGGTACCAAGCGTTTACCACTAAAGAATGCCAGTGCATCAGGTAATTTCACATGACTGAAACGATTGAACATCGTTGACGCGACAATACCTGAAAGAATCCCTACAAACGCATTTCCAATTTTTCCAAACGCAGGGTCTACCTTTGCTGGATCAATGCCTTGTAATAAAGCCACTGTATTGGTTGAAAGCAAGGTAGTAACAACTAGATAGGCGACCAAACCACTCAGCGCTGCCGACCCATCTTTTTCCTTTGCCATCCCAAGTGCTACCCCAACTGCAAATAGGATTGGGATATTATCAATAATCGACGCCCCTGCTTTAATCAAGAAAGCTGCTAACGGGCTGTCTGCTCCCCATCCAGTAGGGTCAATCCAGTAACCGATACCCATTAAAATCGCAGCAGCTGGTAATACAGCTACCGGCAGCATCAAGGAACGACCAATTCTCTGTAAATATTTCTTCATTTTCTAACCTCCTCTTAAAATGACGACCTACTAACAAAACAACTAATCATACAAAATACGAACAACTAAAAATAAAATAATTCCCTAAAAAAAATGCACAATAGCCGCCGTTTTGTCAGTCTACTACCCCCACCATCACCTCCTTTAAGCCTCCGTAATAATAACGGTTTCCCCTTTAATGCACTTTTTTTCTTGTGTAAAAATGTACTGTTTGCCATTTTCATTACTATTTGTAATAACAATAGGTGTTATGATACTTTTTGCTCGTTTTTTTATCGTATCCAAATCAAATTCCATCAACAGTTGCCCGGTAGTCACTTTATCTCCCACATTGATCGCTATCGTAAATCCTTCCCCGTTTAAAGATACGGTTTCGAGACCGACATGAATGAGAATTTCGGTTCCATCTACTGCACGAATACCAATCGCATGCTTAGTCTCTGCAATGAGAATGACGCTCCCCTTTACAGGCGAAAAAACTTTCCCCTCTTCAGGGATCATAGCGATTCCCTCACCCATCATCTTTTGACTAAACACCGGATCTGGAACCTCGCTCAGCGGTAGGATTTCTCCATTTACTGGTGCATATATAGAAGCTTTCTCCTTTTTAAATATGTTGAATCTCATCTTCTTTACTCCTTTTTTCTTGGTTAAATGTCCATCTAACCCTATTATTATCTTACGGTCTCGTATTAACTCCTAGTACTAATAACTACAGAGCTTATACAAATAAAAAAGGCATGGAGGTATAATAAAAGGACATGAAGATGCCTTTCATTTTACCACCATGCCTGATCGTATCAGTAACATGTGATCATTATTAATTAATAACTTTATCATATCACTTTTCTGCAAGATTACAATATGTAAGCGTAAACATTTTCGTAACGCTATGATTTTTTCAATAACTCTTGGATGACTTTTTCACAGATTTCATGTGTTTTAAGCGCATCTTGTGCAGAAATCCCTGGGGTCGCATTTGTTTGTACCGATTGGACAAAATCTGCTACCATCTGTTCAAACCCACGTCTTAATAAGGTTGGCTCCCAGTCGCTGCTCCGAACATCAACTGTTTCCATATTCTTCAAAATAGTCAGTTTGGACACATTTTGGACCGTTCTTTTTTCAAGCGGCCCCATGACCTCGGCTATTTCTTCATTCGTCCCATTATCACGATTCATAATGCCAATGGCCGACCTGCCGTCACTAGCAATGAATTGAACCACTACATGATAAAGAGTGTCTTCAATCATTCTACCGTTGACAATCAAATCTTTAATGGGGTATGGAAATAGATACCTCATTGTATCTATTACATGAATAAAATCATCATAAATAAACGTCTGCGGTTCTCCTGGTAGACTATTGCGGTTCTTCTGAACCACGACCATATTTGGCTCCGCCACTTCTTTTAATTTTGTATAGGAAGGGGCATATCTCCGGTTAAACCCCGTCATAAGAATGAGTCCATTTTCCTCCGCCAACTCGACAAGCCTTTTCGCTCCATCATATTGATCGGAAATAGGCTTATCTACAAACACATGAATACCACGTGTTAACAGTGACTCCACAATTTCCTCATGGGAAGCGGTAGAGGAGTGAACAAATGCCCCGCTAATGCCACTGTTCATTAATGACTCCATGTCAGCATGAAGATGTTCAAACCGGTACTTGCTGCCAATGGACCTTAGCTTCTCTTGATTTCTTGTATAAAAATGAAACTCAATTTCTTTCATGCCGCTATAGACCGGCAGATATGCTTTTTGCGCAATATCCCCTAGACCAATAACACCCAATTTAAGCATTTTGTTCCCCCTCCAAACTTAATCTCGGTATTGTATAGCTAGTCCTTTTAAGAAGTTTCTAGCGTATTTGTCACCGCACTCTTTATAATTTTTATGGCCTACTTTTCTTAATAAAGCACTTAATTCACCTTTTGTGATCGTAATCCCTGCACTATCTAATATATCAATCATATCTTCACTAGTTAGAGATAGTGCTATTTTCAATTTCTTTAAAAGGATATTATTCACACTTTCCTTAGAGAATTGTGGTCTATCAGGTTGGCCGGGTTTTGGCTCTTGCCTGCCGCGCTTAAAGGTAATAAGGCCATTTAAAAATGACTCAAACATCTTATTATTGCATTTTATTACGTCTTCCTCATTGTCTTCCTCATAATCTACATCGTCATTTGATTTTGTAAGAATTTTAAGGACTTCCTCTTTTGTAACTTCAACGCCACCAAGCTTAAAGATCTCAACCATATCCGTATTTTTTATATCCAAAGCATATCTTAATCGTATTAATATATCATTATTTTCCATTTAGAATAGAACCCTCCATACTTCTTCTACTTTCTCTCAAGCCAGGCACAGCACTCGACGTGCGTCGTCATTGGGAACATATCAACCGGTTGCACTTCTACTGTCTTGTAGCCTCCGTCTTCTAAAATCCGCAGATCCCTTGCTAACGTTCCTGGGTTGCAAGATACGTAGACAACCTTCTTCGGCTTCATCTCAATAATCGTTTGCAGCAATGCTTCATCGCAGCCTTTGCGCGGTGGGTCCACTACTAAAACATCCGCCGTATTTCCTTCCTTGTACCACTTTGGAATCACAACCTCTGCTTCACCGGCAGCGAATTCCGCGTTCTTGATTTCATTCAATGCCGCATTTCGCTTTGCATCTTCAATCGCCTCAGGAACCACTTCTACACCAAATACTTTTTTGGCCTTTTGTGCTAAAAATAAAGAAATTGTTCCAATGCCACAATAGGCATCAATGACATTTTCTTCTCCACTTAAATTGGCATATTCCAGTGCTTTCTCATACAAGACCTTTGTCTGAACAGGATTTACCTGGTAAAACGATAGAGCTGATATCGCAAACTTTACATCACCAATATAATCATAGATGACCTCGTTCCCCCATAAAACATTGGTTTTCTCCCCCATGATTACATTGGTTCGTTTGGAATTAACATTGTGAACGATTGATTTTAACTTAGGCAATCGAGCGACCATTTCCTCAACCAGCCGATTTTTCTGTGGCAGGTCCGTGGTTCTTGTAATGATGACAACCATCAGTTCTTCCGTTTGTTGACCATAGCGCGCCATAATATGCCTAAGTACACCTTTATGGCTTTCCTCCTGGTAGGCAGGAATACCAAGCTCAGTGCAAATTTCCTTTACTACCTGGACTGCTTCATTCACCTCAGGCAACTGAATCAAGCTTTCATTGGTATCAACAATTTCATGGCTTCTTGGCTTGAAAAATCCAGCAATCAGTTTACCATCTTTCTCTCCGACTGGTACCTGTGCTTTGTTGCGATAATGGAACGGTTCTTCCATCCCTAGAATCGGATGTACGACCACATCCTCTAATTTGCCGATCCGAGTGAGCACTTGCCGAACTTGATTTTCTTTATATTTCAGCTGCCCTTCGTAGCTAATGTGCTCAAGCTGACAGCCGCCGTATTTATGTTTTTCTTCACTGGGAATATCGACACGGTACGGGCTTTTTTCATATAGCTCGATTAACCGGCCGATTCCATATCCTTTACCGGTCTTAATTACCTTAATCTTCGCTTTTTCACCAGGCAGACCATTGGGGATGAATAACGGATAACCCTCAACCTTTGCAACTCCTGCTCCGTCATGGGTTATATCCTCAAAAATGACATCTATATAATCGTTCTTATTTACCGGTACTGTTCTGCTCATTTGCTTCGTCCTTTGCTCCGTTTTTGACTAGAAGAATTGTATCACATTCTGAGGAAGAATACGAAACAGGCCCCATGCGATATGAGTTTTATGCTAAAATTTTCCTATACTGTTATTTGTTTTGAGAGGAGCCACTATGAAAAAAAGAAATTGGCTTTACCTTTGCTTGATTGTTCTATTATTTACAGCAGGCTGGTATGGTTATCAAACTGCGACTGACGATACCTATGAAGGCATGTCCATTATTCCTGAAGAGCATAAAGACATCCCCTTATATCCCGGATTAGAACCAACAAGAAGTGAGTATGTGATGGAAGGCGATTCTTGGCGGGAGGTTTTTGCATTTTATGAAAAACAGCTGCCTAAGCGAGGCTGGATTTTAAGTAATAAAGGTTCGGCTCTCGATGATGGGGATCCTGAAAACGATTGGTCGGGAGCGTATTCCGAATGGACAAAGGAAGGGTTCGACGGTGTATTATGGATTTCGGTCACCTATAATCAAGGAGACAAGCAAACAGAGGTCATGTTTGATCAAACTCCAATTCTACATTCCGCCACTTGGATTGAGCATGCACCTGAAAGCCTATGTATGCATGCTGATGCGTTACGGCCAGACTGTGTGAAGGTTACTGATCCGGATGAAATAAAGGCAATCATTCATTTTATTAATAATGCATATGATTCAAAAGAAAAAGCACCTGCTCAAAAAAATGCAGGCAGAATAGACTTTGGAACCTTTGATGTATACTTCCAATATAAAAAGGATGAGGAGATTATTCTTTGGTCAGAGAAGGGTACTAAAAAAATGAAACCCGAGCCAGAGTTTTTGGCACTTTTGAAGCGGTCGTCCTAATGAAAGACATTTCTATTCAAATTTCCTTATATTTTGTCCTTCATCGGCTTTATGAAGGACATTTCTTTTCATATTCTCTTATGTTTTGTCCTTCATCGGCTTTTCTTTATTAACAAACACCAAAAAGACGCCCCTCTCAGGACGCCCTATCATTTATTCTTTCATCGCAGCTACTTTCTCTTTTACCTCTTCAATATTCTTCATTTTGTTATCCCAGCACTTTTGGCTTAAGTCGACTGGGTATTCTTCTGGGTTCATAATCCGCTTGTATTCTTCCCATAACGAATCTAAATTCGCCTTTAAATAATCACGTGATTCTTCCAAACAAGGAAGCTCATACACAAGTTCGCCATCAACAAAAATATTTTCATGAAGCGGTTTAGCCGTAAAGTTTGTAACCACCTTATTAATGTACGTATGAGTGGGATGGAACATTCTCAGACGCTTTTCAGGGAGCTTCTCATCCTCCATCGCAATATAATCGCCCTCTGCATGGTGATTCGTATTATTAATAATGCGATAGATTTTTTTCAGCCCTGGAGTCGTTACTTTCTCCGGATTAGAGGAAATTTTAATCGTATCCTCCAGCTCCCCCTTGTCATTCTCAATACAAACGATTTTATAAACAGCCCCAAGTGCAGCTTGATCATAGGCAGTAATTAGCTTTGTACCAATTCCCCAGCTATCAATTTTTGCACCCTGTGCCTTCAAGTTAATAATCGTATACTCATCTAAATCGCTGGAAGCGTAAATTTTTGCATTCTTAAATCCAGCTTCATCCAATAACTTACGTGCTTCTTTAGAAAGATACGCAAGGTCTCCGCTATCTAAGCGAATCCCAATAAAGTTAATCTGATCTCCCATCTCTTTTGCCACTTTAATCGCATTCGGCACGCCAAGACGGAGTGTATCATACGTATCAACTAAGAACACACAATCCTTATGGGACTCCGCATACTTACGAAAAGCTGTATATTCATCTTTATATGCTTGAACCATGGAATGAGCATGGGTACCAGCGACTGGAATCCCAAACAATTTTCCTGCTCTCACGTTACTTGTTGCTTCGAAACCTGCAAGGTAAGCCGCTCTCGTTCCCCAAATAGCTGCGTCCATCTCCTGGGCACGTCTTGTCCCAAATTCCATTGCAACCTCATTGCCCACAACTTGTTTGATTCTTGTAGCTTTCGTGGCAATTAATGTTTGGTAATTCACAATGTTGAGCAAAGCTGTTTCAATTAACTGTGCTTCAGCCAAAGGCGCTTCTACTCGTAAAATCGGCTCATTGCCAAAAACGAGTTCGCCCTCTTTCATTCCACGAATGGTTCCAGTGAACCTTATATTTTTTAGATATTCAAGAAAATCTTCTTGATAACCAACTTCATTTTTTAAGTACTCAAGGTCGTCTTCCGTAAAGTGGAATTTTCGAATGTACTGAATGACCTTTTCAAGACCAGCGAAAACAGCATAGCCATTCCCAAACGGTAGCTTGCGGAAAAATAATTCGAAGACCGCACGTTTATTATGTATACCATCTCTCCAATATGTCTCTGTCATATTAATCTGATAAAGATCGGTATGAAGAGTATAACTATCATCTTGATAAATGTGTTTCATAATCGCCCTCCGAAATACTATTACAGATTCTCACTATTACAAACAATAATATCATTAAAAAGACTATTTCACCATAGCACCAAGCGATTGTTCAAAATGTCCGAGGGCCCATTCATGTCCCGCTTGATTGAATGAGGCAACAGCGTCCTTGTAAACAACGATTTTGAAGCCTTTATTATACGCATCTACCGCCGTATGCAGCACACAAATATCCGTACAAACCCCCACCAAATGAACCTCCGTAATGCCACGCTCCCTTAATTTGATTTCCAAATCTGTACCAGCGAAGGCAGAGTACCGTGTTTTATCCATAAAAACAACATTTTCCTGGTCTTTATTTTTCTCATATTCATCCTTTAATGCTCCAAATAAGTCTCTTCCAGATGAACCACGAAGATTATGCGGTGGGAATAATTTTGTTTCCGGATGGTATTCATCCCCTTGGTCATGGACATCAATAGCAAAGACCACGTAATCGCCATTTTCAATAAACTCGTTCGTTAGTTGAGTGATTTTCTCCTCTATGGTCTGACCTGGTTTTCCACATGTTAGTGCCCCACTATCTGCAACAAAATCAAATGTATAGTCAATGTTGATCAATGCCTTCATATCCCACACCCCTTATTTGTCTTGACGGTTGTCTACAAATCATTATCTACCTTTATTCTAGAGCTGATTCGGATTTTCCTCCTATAAAAAATCCACTCTACTAAAAAAGCTCGCTCCAATTGGAACGAACTTCTTGTTAGCTATATCTTTTACCCGACTCCCAATCTGTCGGTCTGTCGAGCGGACGAATATGGTCAAGTGGCACAAACACTTCTAAATGACGGTACAGATTTTCAAACTCTGCTGGTAGCAGTCCGCCAAATTCACCGTCTAAATTTAACTGCACCCTGTCATCGGAATACACTTTAATACGATTTGCCTGTGTGTAAATGACATTGGGGTCATTCACATGTTCACCGCGAACGGCTAAGGTTGAGATCCGAATAAACTCAGCCAAATTCACTTTTTTCAAAATTAACAACGAAAACAATCCATCATTGATCGAGGCATCAGGCGCAAGCTTTTCAAATCCTCCAATGGAATTCGTCAAGCCAACAAGGAACATCATGGCTTCTCCTTCGAAAAGCTTCCCATCATATTCAAGCTTTAGATGCGAGGATTTAATTGAAGGAATCATTTCCATTCCTTTTAGGTAGTAGGCAAGCTGACCAAGCATTGTTTTTAATTTGCTAGGGACCTCATATGTAAGCTCAGTAAGCCTTCCGCCACCTGCGATATTTATAAAATACTTTTCATTAATACGACCAATATCAACGGGAATTAATTCCCCTTTTGTGATTATGTCGACAGCGGCTCCAATATCCCTTGGAATTTGAAGCGCACGGGCAAAATCATTTGTTGTTCCAGCTGGAATAATGCCTAATTTCGGACGATACTCCTGCTCAGCTAAGCCGTTAACCACTTCATGAATAGTTCCATCTCCACCCGCAGCAATGACTACGTCGTATTGACGTTCAACAGCAATTCGTGCTGCATTCGTTGCATCACCTGCTCCGGTTGTGGCATGACAAGAAGCTTCATAGCCAGCCGCCTCTAATTTCATCAGTATCTCCGGCAACTGACGCTTAATCAATTCACGTCCTGAAGTTGGATTATAAATTAGTCTTGCTCTTTTCATCATCATCATCATCCTAATTTTTTTAAATAACAACGACTCTGTCAATTCTATATTCTACCAATTATTATGCTCGCTTACAAACATAACGCGAAGCCATAAGTACTATTCTCTCTCCAGAGTCCACCTTCTATCATAATCTTTTTATTTTTTTTTGCAAAAAATAAGATGATGTTTTCTACTAATTGCTATTAAGACTTACATTATAGGCATTAACAATATTGATACGGTGTTTGCCTTCTCCTGCTTGATAAACCGCATTTTTCAACACAGATGAATTCTCTATACCTTCAGAGGAATCCGTGTCCTCCGACACCTTCCATTCGCCATCCTTTCCGCGAACATCCTCGACTCCAACTGCCGCTACCTTCAAATCACTATTTTTCGCAACATCGACCATAACCGATGAAGCACTTTCAATATTCCAATCATTCGCGAGCGTCCTAGGCTTTAACGTAAGCTCGTTGCCGTTACCGATCACCTCAAGCTTCACATCACTTGGTACAAGAAGCGTTGCCGCAACATTTCCTTGTAAATCAAACGGCCCCACCTCATTTGGCAAACTCTTCACATTCAGATATAACGTATCGCCTCTTTTGTTTGCTGAAATCATATCTTCTGTTGTTTTTAAAAGCTTATCTTTCTTCCCTGTTTGAACCCGATACGTACCAAACATAGAAACCTCTTTTTCTTCTGTCGCCTCAATCGTCATATCATAGCCGACCGTTCTGACTACCACTCGTTTGATACTATCATCCATCTGATAGGAATAGGCAGGAAGCTCAAATGACCGCTCTTCCCTCGCAATTAATTCCTCCACCTTATCCATTAGACCTGTCGAGCTAATGACCGCAAACACTATTCCCGTCGTCCCCATCAGTCCGACAAAGAAAATACTAAGAAAATCATATTTTAACACCGGCTTTTCCTGCCGTGACAAAAATAAATACAGTAAAATTTCGACGCCCAGAACGATTAATAGAATGGGCCACCACGCACTCATCACCTGAACCATACTATACCCAAGAAATCTTGAAAAAAAGAGGAAAAGTCCAAGAAACAGGAGCGATCCTCCCATTGAAAATGTACCCACACGCCAGGTTCTCATACCTCTTCCTCCTTTCTTTTTCTAAAAAGGAACCCAATTCCGGCTCCGATTAGGACCACCCCTGTTATCCTATTTCTCCACTTACTCATGATTCTCTACCTCCCGCTTCTTCTTACTTCCGGATAAAAGCTTGATTCCGCCGCCGATTAATAACAGACAAACAAGACCTGTCTGGAAATACGGCTGGAAGTAACCTTGAACCCAGTACATCACATCAATATTCAATAGTCTCGAGAACACGGGTGAGAAGGCTGGAAGCAAGACGTTCATCACTAAATAGTACACTCCCATGATCACAAGCCCAATCCCCACCCATTTCTGATGATTAAGGAAATAAGCAATGATCGGCACATCTTCAATCGTTTCCTCACCGTACCTAGATGCTTTTTGCAGTCCATCGAAAAAGCTATAGAACCAAATAATCGGTATTAAAAACAAGAAAATTCCTAATCGTAAAACATCTAAAATATAAATAGAAAAGAGAAATGCCGCCATTAACTGAATTCCTCTGCGTTGTAAACCTAAATAGAGGTGGCCGGCTCCTGGGAAGATCGATAGAAAGGTCGCAATGGATTTACTCTTCTTTCCGTCTTCTTTCCTCATTTCAAAGTCCTCTAAAATACTTCTATCTATGAGCTCCTCACCGCGTTGTTTCTTATTGACCTGTTGGACAGCATCGAAAAATCCGTACACCCAGATAATCGGCAAACCTGCTAAAAACACCATAAATTCGCCTCGGCTAGAGAGTGCCGTTACAAATATGACCATCACAGCTAATCCCAAAAACGCTGCCAATAGCGTTAATCCTCGATTCATTAATCCAAGCTGGAAGTGACCAAGACCCGGGACAAAGGATAAGACAATCGTATAGAATCGTTCAGAATCCTGAGTACCCTGGGAATTCGGATCATCGAGATTGGCTGCCTTTAGTTCTTTTTTATGTTTGGAAATCTGCACCCCCATGTCGATAAAGCTGACCAAGTAGATGAATAGGCCGACCATAAAGGTCAAGATCACCATATCCCCGTCATTATTCGTCATAAACATCACCGTAAAGATGGCACAGCCAAATACCGTTAATAAATAGAGCACACCACGAAACATTTTGCCAAAATATATATGACCAAGTCCTGGAAAAAGCGATAATGTTAACGCCTTTGTTGGATTTTTCATTTCTTATTTGCCTCCTTTTTTTCTAGTGAGTCCATCCATGCGAATGTTTTATTCATCACACCTTCCGTCATCGAAGGCCTCTTTTCCTGAACCTGTTTGGTTTCTAATGAATTTGCATAAGTTGCAAGCGATTGAAAAGCTCCAGTAAAAGTCAATAAGATCGTCGCAGCTGCTGCCAATAAATAATGAAACGCAGCCTGCTTATAAAACGGCGTCTTCTTGTTGGATTTTTGTTCTTCCAGTTTGGTGTCAGGCACCACACCTTGTTTCTTGGAAACTTCCGCCATTACGGCATCGGTAAAACTAGTTTCATTTGATAGAATTGGGAGAGATGATTCATTTGCTGTTACTGCTTGCAAGTAGACTTCAAGGCATTGGTCACATGTGTATAAGTGATTTTCAAGTTCTTCACGGTTTTTATCAGTGATTTCATTTCTTACATATTGCAGCCATTCATCGTAGGTGTAATGCTTCATGAAAAATCGTCCTCCTTCCAATTCTTTTTCATCCAACTTCGGGCTCGGTACAGCTTCGTTTCAATCGTCTTCACCTGTACTTTTTGTTCCTCAGCTATTTGTTGATAGCTTTTTTCAGCTATGTAAAATCCATAAATGACTTCGCGGTAATTCTCAGGCAACTCATCAAGCCTTTTCCTAACAAGTTTGCGTTGATCATTTTCAATGATTTCTTTTTCTATACTATCCCTCGGTGTCCCTAACGCCTGCTGCTCGAGGGCATCCACAACTTCCTCTCTTCTTCTAGCCTGTTTTCGTTTTACATCTATTGCATGATTGAGAGCAATTCGTGTCATCCACGTTTTAAATCCTTGATTTTCATATTGGGAGAGAGAGGTATAAACTTTAATAAACACTTCTTGTGCGGCATCTTCTGCTTCCTTTTGGTCACGAAGAACAGCAAAGACAGTCCGGAACACGTCATTGCGGTACTTCTCAACCAAAAGACGAAAGGCATGTTCATTGCCTTCCAGCACTTTTTCTATTAATACAGTGTCGCTAATGGTTCTCTCCCCCTTTCTCTCTGTTCTATCACATCAATAGACGAAACGTATTTCAAAAACCCCTACACTTTTTTTAAAAAATATTTTTCTTTTTTCATCTTATCATGCTCCCTTGGAACCGCTGGAACCAATCATAAAAAAACGTGCGAAACTAGTCGCACGTCTAAAAAGATTGCTTATACTAATCGTAAGATACAAACATTACAGTCATGAGGAATCTCAAAGGATCCGCTCGCCGGTAACGAGTCCGTTAATTCCTTTAATGCTTCCTTTCGAACCGATTCGTCTAACCCCGCTACCCAGGAAATCGACTCTACTCGTTCCATCCATTCCTCTTTCGAAAAGCTAACGGTATAATTTAGCTTGTAGAAGTCTCTAATTTCAAACCCTTCCTTCTTCCACTCTTCAAACCACTCAACTGGAAAGCCATTAATTCGCATTTTTGAGTCCGCTTTTGAACCAGCCGGTGTTAAACCGCCCACTACGTATTTTTCAATAACCTTAAAAGTATTTTCCACCACAGCCGGCCCTGAGAGAAATCCAGAATCGATGATAATTAACGTCCCTTTTACTTTTAAAATCCTTTTGATTTCCTGGATAGCCTTCGCACGATCGAACCAGTGCCACGCTCTCATTACCGTGACAATATCAAACTGAGAATCTTCTAAACCCGTAGCTTCCGCTGTTCCCAGTTGATAGGGAATGTTAAAATTCTTCATTTGATTCAATAAAACAGCCTGTTTGATCAATTCCTTTGATGGTTCAATACCAACTACATTTGCTTTTCTCATCGCCATTTTTCTTGCAAGTACACCTGTACCTGAACCTAGGTCAGCGATCGTTTTTCCATCAAAAAAAATATTTCGCAGCTGCAAGCTTTCCATTAAAGTGACGGGAATATCTTCTCTTGATCGGGCATAGCTATTAGCAACTTGGCCAAAATCAATTTTACTCATGTTAGTTTCCCCCTCCACTTCCTAATATTGAGATATTAACAAAATAATACCATCTAAATGTGATAGAATGCTATTAGAATTAAAAATTATATGTGAGGGCTGATGCATATGGTTTGGTTATTGCTTCTTGCTTCTTATTTAATTGGAAGTATTCCCACTGCTTTGATTGTGGGCAGACTAATCTTTGGTGTCGATATCCGGGAACTTGGAAGTAAAAATCCGGGAGCAACAAATACGTTACGGGTTCTTGGAAAAAAGTCTGCTATTTTCGTCCTTCTGATCGACCTTGCAAAGGGTGCTTTAGCAACTTATCTGCCTATCCATTTTCAAGTGGATGTAGACCCCATCTATTTTGGATTACTCGCTGTGGTTGGCCATTGCTTTCCCATTTTTGCAGGGTTTAGAGGCGGCAAAGCTATTGCCACAACTGCTGGAGCATTATTAATAGCCAATCTCCCATTGTTGGTCGTTGCCTATCTTTCCTTTTTTGCCATTATTTTTTTAACCAAGTATGTGTTTTTCGGATCGATTTCTGTTGGATTAAGCATGCTTGCCTATTCCTTTTATTCACCTGAATTAGATTTAGAACTCATCTTTTTATTCTTTTCATTCTTTTTAATTTATCTACACCGATCCAATATCCGTAATTTTATTCTTGGGATCGAACCAAAGATTAATGATAAAAATTTAAGTAAAGATCGCATTCCCCCAAAGGGCGGCGGCAATTTTAAACTATAAAAAGATGAGGCTGACTCCTATACACTGAGTCAGCCTCATTTTTATTTTAATATTGTAGCTATTATGCTGCTTGCTACTGTTTGCCAAATGGCTGGGTCCTGCTGATAAGATGTTCTCAAGCGCTTATACATTTCCATTTGTCTTTCCTGAAAATCAACTGCATCCTTTTCAGGCAGGGCTGCACGTTCCTTTTCCACAAGTGCCTGCATTTCTGGTGCCCTTGGACCCCAAACCCCCACTTCATTTCCCTCTTGATCGATAAAAATGAAAATGGGAATGGCCCTTGATGTGCCATTTGTTAAGTATTGGTCCATTAACTCTAAATTTTGGTCTCTGAGAACAAACCGAACCTCCATCCCGATGGTTTCAGCAATTTTGAGTAAAATCGGATTGTTTAAGAGCGCATCCCCACACCAATCCTCTGATATAACGATGACTCGTAACCGCTTCTCCCTTAATTCCTCAAGCCTCTTGCTGTCTTCAGCAGATAGGGTGAAATGCTCATAAATGGATAGCATCTCTTCTTTATTACTAGTCATTGCATTTATATATTCACCCACTGTCATTCCTTTTTGAAACCAAACGTTTAAACCCATCCCAACAACACCCCTTCCGATTTTCTTCTATAATAGTTGTTTTAGTCAGACGTTACAATTGAACTGCATTCAAACATATTTCCATGGTATTCTACAAGCACTTATTACTATTTTCATAAAGCAATAATTTAGTACTAGAAATGATTTTAATAAGTTGATAGAATATTTTATATATAGGAAATATTATTATAAATAATTTCCAATATAATAAAGGGGGAAAAGTATGTCAAACGAAACACTACAATTAGTTTCGATTGGAATCTACATCGCCATGATGCTATTCATCGGTTGGTATTCTTATCGAAAAACTAGCAATCTGACGGACTACATGCTCGGGGGAAGGTCTTTAGGACCTGCAGTAACCGCCTTGAGTGCTGGCGCTGCTGATATGAGTGGATGGCTATTAATGGGCTTACCTGGCGGAATTTATGTAAGCGGTTTAGCGGACGCTTGGATCGCTGTCGGTTTAACAATTGGAGCCTATTTAAACTGGTTATTGGTAGCACCTCGTCTGCGCTCCTATACGCAGGTAGCCAATGACTCTATTACAATTCCAAGTTATTTAGAAAATCGTTTTAAAGACAAAACGAAACTACTCCGCATTGTATCAGGTATCGTTATACTTATTTTCTTTACTTTCTATGTGTCTTCAGGAATGGTTTCGGGAGCAGTATTTTTTGAAAGTTCATTTGGAACAGGCTACCATACAGGTCTATATATCGTTGGCGGCGTTGTTGTTGCCTACACTTTATTTGGTGGATTCCTGGCAGTAAGTTATACAGACTTTATTCAAGGATTAATGATGCTGATTGCGTTACTTTTAGTTCCTGCGATCGGTATTTTTAAAACAGGGGGGCCTGTTGAAACATTTGATACGATTCGTGCCATTGACCCTGCCTTACTAGATTTATTTAAAGGAACTACTTTTATTGGAATTGTATCTGCAATGGCTTGGGGCCTTGGATACTTTGGACAGCCACATATCATCGTTCGCTTTATGGCCATTAAAACAATCAAGGAAACAAAAAGTGCCCGTCGCATCGGAATGGGCTGGATGATTATTTCTTTAATTGGTACCATTCTGACTGGATTTATCGGCCTGGCATTCTTCCATAATAATGCTGATTTTTCATTAAAAAATCCAGAAGCTGTCTTTATTTCGTTAAGTCAAATCTTCTTCCATCCTTTATTTGCAGGATTTGCATTGGCCGCTATTCTTGCCGCCATCATGAGCACGATCTCTTCTCAGTTGATCGTAACCTCAAGTGCACTTGTTGAAGATTTATATAAAGTAGTAATGAACAAAAACGCAAAGGATAAACAATTAGTTTTCTTAGGCAGAATGGCTGTTCTACTTGTTGCTGTTGTTGCAGCTGCACTTGCTTTCCAGCAAAACAACACAATTTTAGACCTTGTTGCCTATGCGTGGGCAGGTTTCGGAGCATCATTTGGTCCTATCATTCTATTAAGCTTATTCTGGAAAAAGACAACCAACTGGGGAGCCCTGTTCGGAATGATTGTCGGTGCTGTTACCGTTATCGTTTGGAAAAATGCGGACCTTGGTAAAGTTATTTTCGGCGAATCGCTTTATGAAATCGTTCCAGGCTTCGTACTTAACCTAATTGTGGCTTACATTGTCAGCTTACTCACTTATAAGAAAAATGATGAAATCGAAAAAGAGTTCACTGAAAGTGTTCGCTTACTAAAACAAGAATAGACTATTGAAAAAGCCCGGATGATCTATAATCCGGGCTTTCTTTCATATAGCCAACTCTTTTGCTAATGCTTCCAGCTTAAGCACCGTTTTCCAGTTCCGTACTGTTGCAGGAACCCCTAGCTTTGGCAGCTGAGTAGCCAGCTTCGAATCGCGGATGCTTTGGCGGAAAAGTAAATAAACATCCTTCCCAACAATTTGGCATTCATCGAGTTCACTTTTAAAACCTTGCAAATAGTCGATTTTCTCCTTGGGAGGTTCATCTGCTAAAAAGGCGAGTTGAACGCTTTCCCCTTCATTTAACGAATCTAGCGAGTAAGGGCAATCCTTTATCATTTGATCCAGTTCTTCAGCAGTTCTTAAGATAACGGGAACAGGAAAACCAAAGGTAGTTCTGATTTCCTCTTCTATTCGTTGAGTGAGTTGTGTTGCCCCCTCTTCCGATTCAAACAAAACATTTCCACTTTGAATATAGGTCTTCACCTTACCCAGACCCATGCTTTCAAGCAGCTGTCTTAATTCAGCCATTTTAATAATATTATGACCGCCTACATTAATTCCTCTTAATAGCGCAATATATATTGTCACCCAAGATCCCTCTCTTCCTATTCTCTAAATCTTACCATTTTCTCAACAAACTAAACTACTAGAGTGAAGGAGATGGTGACTAATTTGTAGAATGTATGGAACATGCATTTAATAGGAGGAATGAATAATGATTCCACAAAGGGTAAGTTTAATTACAATTGGTGCTTTTAATTTACCAGCACTTCGATCTTTTTATCAAAAGTTAAGCTGGGCAGAAACTAGTATTAGCTCAGATAACTATGCTGTCTTTAAAACAGCAGGTGTTCTGCTTTCCTTGTTCCCAATTGAGGAGTTGGCAAAGGATGCGAATATTGAAATCACACATTCGACCGAATCCTTTCGAGGTGTGACTTTCGCTATTAACGTGAACGAGCCAGGACAGGTTGATTCAGTTACGGAGGAAATTCGCAAAGCTGGCGGAAAAATCGTAAGAGAGCCTAGTGATGCTTTTTGGGGCGGTCGGACAGCCTATTTTGCCGATCCAGAAAATAATCTTTGGGAAGTGGCTTGGAATCCTACCTCTGTATTCGATGAACGCGGGGCAATGATTTCATTCTAATTAGTATGGCGCTAGGCAATTGCCTGGCGTTTTTTTATTGGGATATTGTTCTTTCTTGTCAAAAAAAGCACGCTTCGACAAGTTCCCCTACTGTTCATCATCAATCAAACGTTTGGTTAATTCCAATCAAAATCCTTTTTAACAAAGGGTTTTTTCCCGGGAAATGAAGCGAGGATTGTCGAAATACGTTTCGACATGAACTACATAAAAAAGCCGGCAGACTTGATTCTGCCAGCTTCTGTTTATCTTTTTTGCAATTCCTGCTGCAATAATTGGTTGACCATTTGTGGGTTGGCCTGTCCTTTTGTTGCTTTCATCAGCTGACCAACAAGAAAGCCAACTGCTTTGCTTTTTCCATCCTTGAAATCCTCTACTGATTTAGGATTGGCATCAAGTACTTCTGCAATAATCTTTAGAAGAGTGCCCTCATCGGAAATTTGCACAAGCCCTTTGTCCTTTACGATTTGCTCCGCATCGCCACCGTTTTCAATTAACTCTTTAAAGACAGTTTTGGCGATTTTAGAAGAAATCGTACCATTTTCAATCAGCTTAATCATACTCGCTAACCCTTCTGGAGTTAACGCAACTTGATCAAGTTCTTTCCCTTCTGCATTCAGGTAGGCGGAGACATCTCCCATTATCCAGTTCGACGCAAGCTTGGCATCTGCCCCACCAGTTACAGTTGCCTCAAAGAAATCAGCCATTTCTTTCGTCACTGTTAATACCTTGGCATCGTAAACAGGAAGACCTAGTTCTTCTATATATCGTTTCTGACGCTGGTCTGGCAGTTCCGGGATCTCAGCACGGATTCGTGCCTTCCAGTCCTCATCAATATATAAATCAAGTAAGTCCGGCTCTGGGAAGTAACGATAATCATCTGAGCCTTCTTTTACACGCATGAGAAGGGTTGCGCCTGTTGCCTCATCAAAACGGCGTGTTTCCTGATCAATTTTTCCACCTGAGGAAACCACTTCTCGCTGACGCTTTTCTTCATATTCAAGCCCTTTACGAACAAAATTGAATGAGTTTAAGTTCTTCAATTCCGTCTTTGTTCCGAATTCCTCTTGGCCCACAGGACGAATGGAGATATTCGCATCACAACGGAGTGAGCCTTCTTCCATTTTACAGTCGGAAACACCTGTGTATTGAATAATGGATTTCAGTTTTTCTAGATAGGCATACGCTTCATCAGGAGTACGGATATCCGGCTCGGAAACGATTTCTACCAGCGGTGTTCCCTGGCGATTATAATCGCAAAGTGAATAGCCTTTTTCATGGTTGAGCTTACCTGCATCCTCTTCCAAGTGGATTCTCGTAATACCAATCTTTTTCGTATAGCCGTTTACCTCGATTTCAATCCAGCCATGCTCGCCAATTGGTTTATCAAATTGGGAAATTTGGTAGGCTTTCGGATTGTCTGGGTAAAAATAGTTCTTTCGGTCAAACTTCGTGTGAGTAGCTACCTCACAATTCAAGGCCATAGCTGCCTTCATACCGAATTCAACTGCCTTTTTATTTAAGACAGGAAGAACTCCAGGATAGCCAAGATCAATGACACTTGTATTTGAATTTGGCTCAGCACCAAAGTGGTTTGGGCTTGCTGAGAAAATTTTTGATTCCGTTTTTAACTCTACATGGACTTCAAGTCCAATGACTGTTTCAAATTCCATTGTTTCACCCCCTACAATTCTGGCTTCTGTTTATGAAAGTTTGTTGCTTGCTCAAATGCATGGGCAACACGGTAAATAGTAGCTTCATCAAAATGCTTACCGATGATTTGTAAGCCTAAAGGCAGACCGGCATCAAATCCACATGGAACGGAGATACCTGGAACACCCGCAAGGTTAACCGGAATGGTTAAAATGTCGTTCACATACATCGTTAGTGGGTCGTCGATATTTTCACCAATTTTAAAAGCAGGCGTTGGTGTAGTTGGTCCAATAATGACATCATAGTTTGCAAACACATCTTCAAAATCCTTCTTGATGAGGGTTCGAACCTGCTGCGCCTTTTTATAATACGCATCATAATAACCTGAGCTTAACGCAAACGTTCCTAGCATGATCCGGCGTTTGACTTCATCACCAAATCCTTCTGCCCGCGTCTTTTTATATAAATCGATTAAGCTTTCTGCATCCTGTGCACGATAACCATAACGAACACCATCAAATCGGGCAAGGTTCGCTGATGCTTCAGAAGATGAGAGCAAATAATAGGTTGCAAGTGCGTATTTGGAATGTGGAAGTGAAACCTCTTCCCAAACAGCCCCAAGACCTTCAAGCACCTTTAACGCATCCAGTACCGATTGACGAACAGATTCGCTTACACCTTCACCGAGGTATTCTTTTGGAACAGCAATTTTCAGACCCTTCACGTCACCTGTTAAGGACGCAGCAAAGTTTGGTACGTTCACATTTGCTGAAGTAGAGTCCATTGGGTCTAACCCAGAAATTGCTTGTAGAAGATAGGCATTGTCTTCCACCGTTCTTGTAATTGGTCCAATTTGGTCAAGTGAAGAGGCAAATGCTACAAGACCAAATCGGGACACACGTCCATAGGTTGGTTTCATTCCAACTACACCACAAAAAGATGCAGGCTGGCGGATGGAACCACCTGTATCAGATCCTAGCGAAAAGAGGACCTCTCCGGAAGCGACCGATGCCGCTGAACCACCTGATGATCCTCCTGGAACCGTATCAAGATTCCATGGATTGCGTGTTTTTTTGTAGTAAGAGTTTTCGTTCGAGGAACCCATGGCAAACTCGTCCATGTTTAATTTACCAATCGTCACAGTTTCCACTTGCTGCAGCTTTTGAACAACAGTCGCATCATAGATAGGATCAAAGTTTTCTAGTATTTTACTCGCACAAGTGGTTCGAAGTCCTTTTGTCACCATGTTATCTTTTAAACCGATTGGCATGCCAAAAAGCAGCCCTTTTTCGGCTCCGGAGTTTAGTTTATCATCCAGCATTTTGGCGGTTGCTCTTGCCCGCTCTTCGTCCAATGTTAAAAAGGCTTGTACCTTGTCCTCCACTTGGCCAATTCGTGTGAACGATTCATTGACGAGGTCGGAAACTTTTAGTTCTTTTTTATGTAAAAGCTCATGTAAATCTGAAACTTTATAATCAAATAAACTCACTTTTTTCCCTCCTTACTCTCCCAAAATCGATGGCACCTTAATCTGCCCATCTTGATGTTCTGGTGCATTTTTTAGCACCTCTTCACGCGGCAGTCCTGGTTGTGAAACATCCTCACGCAATACATTTTTCATATCAAGCACATGGTAAGTTGGCTCCACATTTGTTGTATCTATTTCATTCAGCTGTTCTGCAAAAGAAATAATGGCATCCAACTGTTTTGTAAACTTTTCCGCTTCTTCCTCTGTGATCGCTAACCGTGCCAGGTTCGCCACATGTTTCACTTGCTCATTTGAAATTCGTGACATCTCAGATTACCTCCAATCCCAATTGTCGTTATTATTTTAATATTGATGATACCAAACTTTTCCGCTTTACCGCAATGATTCCTTCATCATTATTAACAAAAGAATAGAGTTTTAGATTGGTTATGCAAATAATCTTTGTATTTCATACTTATGACACTGATAGAAAATACCGTATCCTTTATAATGTTCTAAGAAGAAAGAACTGGGAGAGTTATGGAATGAAGAAGCGAAGACGGAAGAAGTTTAAAACCTTTTTCGTACTATTTTTAGTTTTTTGCGCCTTAGCAATGTTTCAAAATTATTTTCAAAAACCAATTTCAACACCTATAGATGAAAACGATCCATTTGCTGATGTAAAAAAATATAGTCCCTTAATCCAACAAGAATTAGCAAAATATCATCTTGAAAGCCAGACCCACGTTCTTGTTGCTCTCATGCAGCAGGAAAGCCATGGGAAGGGCGGGGATCCGATGCAGGCCTCTGAATCAGCTGGTTTAGCCAGAAACTCGATTACCGACCCGAAGCAAAGTATTCAAGTCGGAGTGAAGCATTTTCAACGGGTATTCACTTATGGCAACCAGAAAAAAGTAGATTTCCCTACTATTATACAGGCCTACAATATGGGGATCGGGTATGTGGATTATGTGGCGCAGCACGGTGGCAAACACAGTGAAGAGTTAGCAAAACAATTTTCTCTTCTTCAAGTAAAAAAGAAGCCAACTCTTTATACATGCGGTGGGAATAAGAATAATTTCCGTTACCCTTACTGCTATGGCGATTTTACCTATAGCACAAAGGTTACAAAAAATATTCAATTATTGGCTGATAGTATTCCAGTTTCCGGATCGGAAAGCGAAAAACCAACCAGTGGATCTTTTTAATCGATTCATCGGTTGGTTTTTTTTCTTAAATGTATAATACGCAAGAGAAGTTTAGCTGGTATGTACCCCAGCATTCCGCCAAATGTATTTAAAATCAGGTCATCTACATCGAAGCTGCCAAACTCAAATAATAATTGTAGCATCTCGAAGGTCAAACTCATGCAAAAGGAAGCAAGCATCACAGCGCTAAGTCTTTGAAACCTTTTCAACAGCAATGGTAAGATAAAACCGAACGGGATAAAACCAATTACATTCCCTGCTAAGTTCTCAATACGAATATTCAAGTTAACATCTGCTATGTAGAGATAAAAAAAGATCGTTTTAAACGGGACAAAATTATTTGAACGCCAATGATATTCGTCATAAGTGAAATTGAAATGATGAATGATTTCTGTTAAAGGGATATATTTAAATAATATTAATTTCGTTAGGACGGCTAAATATAGACAAAGTATAATTATTAATAATAGCTTAAAGATAATTTTCATTCATTTACTACTCCCTAAAAATTTACAACACCACTCAACGGTACCATATTTTTTTAATAGAGTGTACCGTTATTTTAATTAAATAGGAGGAATCTTTCATGGCTGAACATCGGTTCCATTTGCACGCAAACTGGCCAGGCTTACGCAATGACGTTGGAGAAATTGAAGCAGGTAATTTAAAAACCAAAGTGTCGATTCCACCAGAAATGGATGGACCGGGAGTGGGCACTAACCCTGATGAAATGCTCCTGGGCGCCGCTGCCACCTGTTATATCATTACCCTTGCAGCGATGATGGAACGCAGTAAATTGCAAAAAGAAAACCTCACAATGGAATCTGAGGGAATTGTCGATGTAACAAGAGGCGTCATTACCTATAAAAAGATTATTCACCGACCACTTATCGAACTAAAATCAGATGCGATGGAAAAAGACATCGCATTGGCTCATACGCTTGCCAAAAAAGCAGAAACCTCCTGTATGATCAGTCGCGCCATCCAAGGAAATGTTGAGATTGAGCTTCATGCATCTGTAATCAAAAGCGGGGACAGTCCCCCACTGCGCTAAAGCGCCGGGGGACTGTCCCCAAACTCCATATGTGGTTTTTCCTTTTTATAATAATCCAGCCGGTCCTGCAGTGTACCAGTGTGGAATTCAAATTTGTGACCATCCGGATCGGTGAAGTAAATCGACTTTTTATCCTTTTCATCTCTTGGCCGACTAGGTAGAATGTTGACCTTTGATTTTTGTAGCTTCTGGTACATTTTTGTATAGTCCTCTTCTTTGATTGAGAAGGCTATATGGGTGTACGACTCATGGATTTCGTTGCGTGGAATATCTTTTTCGAAATTAAGAGCGAGCCAGAGACCATTCAAATCAAAATATGCCGTACTTCTCCCCTTCACAAGTAGCTTGGCGTCAAAAACATTCTGGTAAAATTCAATTGATTTCTCTAAGTTTGAAACTGAAAATAGCAAATGGTTGATTCCTTTTATTGACATACGATCACCACTTCTTTTTTCCATTATTATACAATAAAAAAGCCCTTAGTATCGTGGAGTGACTACGAGCCCTTTGATTTTGTTACCTATTAAAGAGTTTAGCAAAAAATCCCTTACTCTTTTTAACCTCTTGTTGTACTGCAACCTTCTTTGTTATATAAATTTCTTCCTTATCGATGGCATGATCCATTGCTAACACTAACCCTATTTCTGAATCGTGCTCTTTATTGGTAACGATCGTGTGCTCTATTTTTTGTTTGTTCGCCATTTTTACATACTTTGAAAGGTCCTCATAGCTCATATTTCCATTTAAAAATAAGTGAGCCCGGGGGTTTTCCTTCATCCATTGTTCTATCTGCGGATAAACTTCTGTTTCGGCTACTTGGCTCTTTTTCATGGCGACAATAATCCTTTCTCGTAAAGTCCCTAAGTATTTGCGCCGCTCATCCGGTTTTGTCTCCATCGCTCCATAAATCCCCTGCTGCAACACTTCATCAACCGTAGGCTTTTTCAAATAAATCAACTCCATTTAAAAGGCTATTACTATGTATGATAATACCCTATAAAACGTTACTTACCAAAAATGTAGGGGTTGTTCGTAAAATTAACAAAATGTTCATACTTCTTATTCGCTATTTTATATATGATTGACTTAGAGAATAAGAAAGGATGTGAAGTATGCCTTATAAAGCATCATCCACCCGATGAAAGACAGTTTCCATCTGAATCTACTACATTTTGTCTTTCAGTCTCTAAATAACCAAGAAAACACCAGGCTACCTTTATATAAAAACAACAAAAACCCCTCCCCCCCAAAAATCGGAGAGAAGGGTCAAACTACATCTTATTTCTTCCCAGTAAACTGCTCTTCCTCAGTAGACCCCTTCAACGCCGTTGTCGAAGATGTTCCACCTGAAATCACCATAGATACCTGATCAAAGTACCCTGTACCAACCTCACGTTGGTGACGAGTTGCCGTGTAGCCGTATTGCTCGCTGTCGAACTCAGATTGTTGCAATTCAGAGTAAGCCGCCATGCCGCGCTCCTTGTAGCCGCGAGCAAGCTCGAACATACTGTGGTTCAGCGCATGGAAACCAGCAAGCGTAACGAACTGGAACTTGTAGCCCATTTTTCCAAGCTCCACTTGGAACTTAGCAATCGTCTCTTGATCCAATTTCTTTTTCCAGTTAAACGATGGTGAACAATTGTAAGCGAGAAGTTTGCCAGGGAATTGCTCATGAATCGCTTCCGCAAACTGTCTTGCTTCCTCAATGTTCGGCTCAGAAGTCTCGCACCAGATCAAGTCTGCATATGGCGCGTAAGCTAAACCGCGAGCAATCGCTTGATCAATCCCGGCTTTCACTCGGAAAAAGCCTTCTGGGGTACGGTCTCCCGTAATAAACGGTGCATCATTCATATCAATATCACTTGTGATTAAATCCGCTGCATTCGCATCCGTACGGGCAACTAATACGGTTGGAACGCCCATAACATCTGCGGCCAAACGAGCAGCAATCAAGTTGCGAACCGCTGTTTGAGTTGGAAGCAACACTTTACCGCCTAAGTGTCCGCATTTTTTCTCGGAGGAAAGCTGATCTTCAAAATGGACGCCGGAAGCACCCGCTTCAATCATACCCTTCATCAACTCGAAACAGTTTAACTGTCCGCCAAAGCCTGCTTCGGCATCGGCCACAATTGGAGCAAACCAATCGATCGAGTTGTCTCCTTCAGAATGAGTGATTTGATCGGCGCGCTGTAACGCCTGGTTGATTCGCTTAACCACACTTGGAACACTGTTCGCTGGGTATAAGCTTTGGTCTGGATACATATGACCGGAAAGGTTTGCATCGGCTGCTACTTGCCAGCCGCTTAAGTAAATGGCTTTTAGCCCTGCTTTTACTTGCTGTACTGCCTGATTTCCTGTTAGGGCACCTAGTGCATTCACATAGTCCTCTTCATGTAAAAGCTTCCATAGCTTCTCAGACCCTTTGCGAGCCAAAGTATGTTCGATATCAACTGAACCGCGCAGCTTGATAACATCCTCAGCTGTGTAAGGTCTTGTAATCCCTTTCCAACGGCTATCCATTTCCCAGCTTTCTTGTAACCCAGCAACTCTTTGATCTGTCATTTTCATTTCCTCCTAGTAATCTATTATTTTTTTGATAAAAATAAACACAACAATCTATAACAGTTCATATCCAGGGAGTGTTAAAAATTCTGCAAAGTCCTCATTGAAAATCAACCCATCAAACAATTTCACAGCCTCATCAAATCGGCCGTTTTCGAAAGCTACAGCTCCAATTTCTTGTTTAATTTTTTCTAATTCTTCACCCTTCAGTTCCTCATACATTTCAAAGGTTACTTTTCTGCCATCTTTCAATATTCCTTTTGGATGGCGAATCCATTGCCAAAGCTGCGCACGTGATATCTCTGCCGTTGCCGCATCCTCCATTAAGTTGTAAATTGGAGCTGCACCTCTGCCTGATAACCAGGAAGCCACATATTGAATGCCCACATTGATGTTCGTGCGTACCCCTTCTTCTGTAATGGTTCCGCCTGGTACCTCTAATAAATCTTGGGCATTGATGGTGATTTTTTGCTGCTTCGATGTATGGATTTGATTTGGTGTCGGCATTTCACGATTGAACACTTCCATTGCCACCGGAACAAGTCCTGGGTGGGCAACCCATGTACCATCGTGTCCATCACGTGCTTCGCGTTCTTTGTCTGCTCTAACCTTGGCAAAGGCCTCTTCGTTGGCCTGCGGGTTATTCTTAACCGGTATTTGTGCTGCCATTCCTCCCATTGCCGGCGCTTTCCGACGATGACAAGTTTGAATGGTAAGTAAGGAGTACGAACGCATAAACGGTGCGGTCATCGTCACTTGAGAACGATCAGGAAGAATAACATCCTTCTGATGACGAAGCTTTTTAATAAAGCTGAAAATATAATCCCACCTTCCGCAGTTTAAGCCGGCTGAGTGTTCTTTTAATTCATAAAGGATTTCATCCATCTCAAAGGCAGCCATAATGGTTTCGATTAATACAGTTGCTTTGATTGTTCCTAGGTCTACACCTAGCTTTTCTTGGGCGTAAACAAAGACATCGTTCCATAGCCTTGCTTCTAAATGGCTTTCGAGCTTCGGCAGATAAAAATATGGTCCAGAACCTCTTGCAAGTAATTCCTTCACATTGTGGTAAAAGTACAAACCAAAATCTAAAAAGCTTCCGGAGATAGGCTTGCCATCTAATAACACATTCTTCTCCTCTAAGTGGAGTCCTCGAGGTCTTACAATGAGGACGGCTGTTTCCTTATTCAGTCCGTATCTCTTCCCATTCGGGTTTTCAAATTTAATTGTCCGCTTTACTGCATCTCTAAGGTTGATTTGTCCTTCGACGGCATTTTCCCAAGTGGGTGAAGTGGCATCCTCGAAATCTGCCATAAATAGTTTTGCACCAGAGTTCAAAGCATTGATAACCATTTTTCGGTCAGTCGGTCCTGTTATTTCCACCCTGCGATCTTGAAGGTCTTTTGGCAGCGGAGCGATTGTCCATTCTCCGTTACGGATGTGTTTTGTCTCAGGGAGGAAGCCTGGCAATTTTCCATTGTCAATTTCCTCTTGGCGTTTTGTCCTGTACTGCAACAGTTCTACTCTTCTTCCGCCAAACTTTCTCTCTAACTCTTCAATAAAATTCAATGCTCCAGGTGTTAAAATCTCATCATACTGGGCTTTTAGAGCCCCAACCACTTCAATACCAGTCGTTTGCGTTGACATGAACTTGATCACCTCTTTGTTATAATACAGTATCTATCCTCGTTTTGTATTATATAACACGTTTTTCAAAAATGGAACTACTTTTCTGAAAATTTTATAAAAATAGGTAAATAATCCCTTACATTCTATTTTTTAAACACAAAAAAAGCCTGAATGACAATCCAGACTTGTTTTTAACAAAATAAAATTTAGGTATATATGCCTACACACAATCTAAAATAGACGCTGAAAATCCTCTTCCCTATTTTCACTTTTTAAAAATTCCTTACTTACAATGGCTGTTAACAGTTTCTTTTTTAGCGAGGAATCTTTCACCTCTTTTAAAATCCATTGCCTTTTTGAAAAAAGAAAATCGAGATAGTCACTGTATTGCTCATCAAATTGCTGTTCCAGTTGTTCCCGAATCTTCCCTGCAAGGATAGGGCTTGCTCCGCCTGTTGACACGGTTATACTTAATCGGCCTCTTTGTACCTGCGCCGGAACATGAAAATCGGAACCTTCAGGATCATCTGCAACCATAACGAGTTGATGGTCTTTCGCTACACTTCTCACAAACTGATTTACACCCTCATCATTTGTAGCAGCAAAGACCAGTAACGCATCCTGAATATCATCCTTCGAAAAAGTTTTTTCCAGCCAAACGATGTTACCATCTCTTGCAAGCCTTAAAAGCTCATCAGTTAATTCAGGACTCACCACGGAAACAAGAGCACCAGTGCCGAGAAGCCCCTTCACTTTGCGCTCAGCTACTTTCCCTCCGCCAACAACCACTGTTTTTTTCCCATTTAAGCGCAGCATAATCGGATAATTAGTACTCATCTCCTTACGCTTCACACCCTTTATCAACCGGCAATGCCAGATAGGAAACCAGGCCTTCTTTTGTCGCTTGATTCGGCATCCCGGTTGTTGGAAGACCCGCTTTTATGACTGCCGCCTGAGTTTTTATGCCCATGCTGACAACCTGCATTTCTTTTAAAAGAGCTACAGCGTCCAACCCGCATTCACTTAAAGCATCGACAAAGAGTTCAACCGATGAACTGCTCGGGAACACCACTGTATTTACATCCGCTTCCTCGAGCATACGTTTAAAAATAGGCAGGAATTGTACGTCTAGTTCTTTTTGGCTTGTAACCATCAATTCAGCCTTCACAAAGGCCTTTCTTCAAGATACTCTCGTCACCGACAATAAGCATATCTTCCGAATCGACCATCTCTTCTGTGAGCTTAGCCAAAAACCCACGATCCGCTAATGCCTTCATCGATTTGATGGAAGCACCGAAAAAGTCTGCTCGAATGCTCCGAATATCGATCTCCTGTTCTACCACAGCCTTAAAAAATTCCGTTACACTTTCAGGTGAAGCAAATACAATTTTTTCATATGCAGTAATAGTTGTTAGGTCTAGCGGCATGGGCGTCTTTTTCCATTTCGGAAACTCAATGACATCTGCTCCATGAGTCATTAATTCACTAGCTAATTCACTAGGGCTGCTACCTGTTCTTGCAAGCAGGATTTGCCGTCCGTATAATGGCTTTTTCTCGAACCAGCTTATTTTTTCACGAAGAGAAATGACTTCCCCCACTAAAATGATTGCTGGGTTACTGAATTTGGCTTCCAAAACCTTTTCCGAAATATCTTCTAATGTTCCTTGCAGGGTCTTTTGACGGCCGAATGTTCCCCATTGGATCAATATAACAGGTGTTGTTGCTGGCTTTCCATGGGTCATGAGATTCTCACAGATAAATGGTAAATTTCCAACTCCCATGTAAAAAGCAATCGTATCCACACCACGGGCAAGACCTTCCCAGTCGAGCTTTGGCTTGCCGTTTTGAGACTTATCGTGGGCAGTGACAACAGCAAAGGACTCTGCATATTCACGATGTGTTACTGGAATTCCAGCATACAGGGGGGCTGCTATCCCTGATGAAATGCCAGGGACGATTTCAAAGGGTATTTGATATTGGGCCAGGGCTGCCGCTTCTTCTCCGACTCTGCCAAACACACCAGGGTCTCCGCCTTTTAAGCGGACTACAATTTTACCTTCTAGCCCCTTTTCCACTAAAAGATCATTGATGTTCTCTTGGCGCAAAATATGGCGGTCAGGTAATTTCCCACAATAAATGAGTTCGCAATCTCCCGGTGCAAACTCTAACAGTTTAGGATTTGCAAGCCGGTCATATAGAATAACTTCGGCTTGCTTGATTGCTTCCAACCCTTTAACCGTTATTAAGCCAACATCCCCTGGCCCTGCTCCTACTAAAAACACTTTCCCCTTCTTCATCCTGCAGCCATCCTTCCGCTATGCTTTGTTGGGGACAGTCCCCTGCTGCTTTAAAGCAGCGGGGGACTGTCCCCCCCCTTTTATACTATGATGAACACAATATCTTCTTTTATTTCTACTTTAAAGGTTTTTACTTGGCCTTCGTCTGGTGCCTGAACCTTCCCATCTACTAATGAAATTTTCCAATCGTAAACTGGACAATATACATAGTCCCCGCTGACCAGCCCTTCGGAGAGGACTCCGCCCTTCGGATGGGGACTGCGGTTTTCAAGTGCATAGACACCGCCGTTTGATACTTTAAATAGAGCAATTTCTTGATTATCGATTTTTATGGAATACCCTGTTCTACCCTTCAGATTGGAGTAGTGTACAACTGGAATGCGAGTTAGTGTTTCAATCATTTGGATTCACTCCCAACTGTGATCATACGTTTTGCATAGTATTTATCTTGGATTTCCTCACTTTGAATCGCTTCGTTCCAAGGCTCAATATACTTTTTCAATGTCTGATCCATTCGCTCATTTAAGGCCTTACGTGTCGCTTCATCAGCCAATACTTCCTTCACATGCTCTAAGCTCATTCGTTCTACCCATTTAGACGTACGCTCAAGGTAGTTGGCTGTTTCACGGTAGTATTGCAGGTAAGCACCGGTCGTTTCCATAACCTCTTCCTGCGTTTTCACCGTACACAGTAGGTCACCAGGGCGAAGGTCTACGCCACCGTTTCCAGCCACATAAATCTCCCAACCGCCGTCGACCCCTACGAAACCAATGTCCTTGATTCCTGCTTCGGAACAGTTTCTTGGGCAGGCAGACACACCCATTTTCACTTTATGAGGTGTATCAAGACGTTCGAACTTCTTCTCCAATTCGATGCCAAGGGCCATGGAATCTTGGGTACCATAACGGCAGAATTGAGCACCAACACAGGTTTTAACGGTTCGCAATGTTTTTCCGTATGCATATCCTGACGGCATATCAAGCTCTTCCCACATCTGTGGCAGGTCTTCTTTTTTCACACCGAACAATCCAATCCGCTGTCCACCCGTTAATTTTACTAATGGTACATCGTATTTTTCGGCTACTTCCGCAATTTTTTTCAAATCAGCCGCTGTTGTGACCCCACCGTACATTCGTGGAACAACAGAATAGGTCCCATCCTTTTGAATGTTCGCATGCATTTTCTCATTCACCAGTCGGGAATCACGGTCATCTTTATATTCATCCATATGAATCATGCCAAGGTAATAGTTAATGGCTGGGCGACATTTTGTACAGCCTTCCTCATTGTTCCATTCCAGCACGTTCATAACTTCTTTCACGCTAGTTAAGCCTTTCGACTTAATCTCTTCCACCAATTCCTCACGGCTTATGGTTGTACAGCCGCAAATGCTTGTCTTTTGGGCAGCCGCCGCATCAAATTGGTCACCGAGTGTATAGGCAAGAATGTTGCTGACCATTGGTTTACAGCGTCCACAAGAGCGGCCGGCATTTGTACAATGACTCACTTGATCCAGTGTGGTTAATCCTTGGGTTTTGATGGCTTCCACAATGGCACCTTTTGTGACACCGTTACAGCCGCAAACCAATTCATCATTTGGCATGGAAGCAACATCATCGCTTCCTCCTTCACCGGTACATTCCGATTGAAGCACTGAAATGCTCGTCATTCCGCTAATATCTTCTTTTTTCGTTAACATTCGGTACAACTTCGTACTATCCTTCGTATCTCCATATAATACCACACCAACAATGACGTTGTTTCTTGTTAAAATCTTTTTATAGACGCCGTCATATTCGTTGTACACCATAATGGATTTAGTCGACCCATCTTCAAAAATCTCTCCGGCAGAGAATAGATCCACACCAGCAACCTTTAATTGTGTTCCTGTAACGGACCCTTGATACGGTTCACCTACATTTCCACAAATCCGGCTTGCCAGTACTTTTCCTTGTTCATAGAGTGGAGCAACCAATCCATAAACAATTTCTCTATGCTCGGCACACTCACCTACTGCGTACACATGTGGCACGCTAGTTTCCATGAAATCATTCACCACAATTCCGCGGTTCACGTAAATGCCGCTGTCCCTCGCTACCTGTGTATTCGATTTAATCCCAATGGCCATAACGACAAGGTCTGTTTCTACCTCGGAGCCATCTTTAAAACGAAGTCCTTTAACATGTTCATCCCCAAGGATTTCAACGGTTTCTTTTTCCATTAAGAAGTTCATACCCTGTGACTCCAGCTCCGTTTTCAGTAGGGAGGAGGCAATGGGATCCAACTGGCGTTCCATTAAGTTCGGCATAAGATGTACCACATCCACCTGCATGCCTAAGTTAAGTAGTCCTCTTGCAGCTTCCAGTCCGAGCAGCCCACCTCCAATAACGACAGCCTTTTTGTACTGCTTTGCCGATTTGATCATCATTTCACAATCTTTGATATCACGAAATCCGGTGACACCGATTTTGTCTGCACCTGGAATCGGTAGAATGAAAGAATTCGATCCTGTTGCAATAATCAACTCATCATATTCTACTACCCTGCCTTGCTCAGAAATCACACGTTTTTGTTCTACATCGATTTTTGTTACCGCATCACCTGTAAATAATTGAATTTGATTTTCTTTATACCAATCTAGCGGATTGATAATAACATCTTCAAAGTTGATATCGCCCTGAAGGATATTGGATAGCTTTATCCGATTGTAGTTTGGGTATGGTTCTTGTCCAAAAATAGTTATCTCAAATTGCTCAGGTGATACTTTAAGTATTTCTTCGATCGTTCTTACACCAGCCATTCCGTTTCCGATCATCACTAATTTTTTCATCGTGGGTCGCTCCCTATATATTGTTTTCTTAATGTTAGTTAGTAAGGTTTTCTTGATAGTTAAATTGTAAATCCCTGCCCCTTAAAAAATTGTGACGTTCGTCACTTTTAAAACAATACATGTGAATGATTTCACATTATTGTCATAAACCTCTTTTCACTAGATAATAATTATAAAGTTGGAATAATATGACATGTAGGGGTGCTAAATGGGGAAACATACGATTTATAAAAGTGAGGAAGGGAAAGCGACTATACATAGATTCTATGAAAATTATCTACGAGAATTTAAAACTGATTTTGATCGAGTTTATATAGATACACCATTCGGACAGACCCATGTGTTAGTGGCGGGGCCTAAAGAAGGAAAGCCTTTGTTTATTTTTCAGGGAGGAAACTGTATCAATCCCATGACATTATCATGGTTTCAGCCTCTTGTTAAAAACTACAGAATTTATGCGCCAGATACCATTGGTCACCCTGGCTTTAGTGAAGAAAATCGGATCTCTGCAAGTGATGATAGTTTTGCACGTTGGACTACCGAAATAATGAACCATTTTCATATCGAAAAATCTGCTTTTTTAGGCCCCTCCTATGGAGCCGGAATCATCCTTAGAATTGCTGCGTTTATGCCTGAAAAAATAGCTTGTTCGATTTTAATGGCACCTGCAGGCATCCAGCTCGGTTCTAAGGTAGAAATGATTAGAAAAATCCTTGTTCCGTTACTCATTTTTAAAACGAACGGATCCCGAAAGCAGATGAACAAAATAGCCGATTCGATGTCTGATAATAGCATGAGAGAAATAGATAAAGACATCATCGCCAGTATTTTTAAACATGTGAAACTAGAATCCGAGATGCCTAAGCTCACAGAAAAAAGTGAACTAGTCAACTATCACTCTCCCACCATCGTCATTTCCGGTACGAAGGACGTGTTCTTTCCTGCAGAAAAGATTCAAAAAACAGCGAAAGAAATCATCCCGAACCTTACAAACTACAAAACATATGATATGGGGCACTTCCCCTCTGAAAAGTACCTTACAAAAATAAACAAAGATATCGAAGACTTTTTACATTTGCATTATTAATATTTTCAAATATTAAAAAGACTAACAGATTCCGTATCCTATTGTAAAAAGGGAATTTACACCTAAAAATGCAGATCAAATAGCACAGTTGGATATAAACTGTGCTATTCCCTATATTACGAACCTTCTTCAACTAATGACTCCCAATGAGCATACTTAAAGAGTTATGGTCACATGAGGCTTGCTAAAGTGACTCGTTCCCCCGCTACCAACTAGTACGTAACCATTTTTTGGGAACACTACAAGTCTAGTTGAACTATCAGAAAGTAAAACTTTCACTTCGGAATTATCTTCCAGAGCGGTATATTTGACATAGCCTGTTGAAGTAATAGTTGTCTTCCAGTTATTATCAAATTCTGCCCTTAAAACGCGGTTTGAATATGTTTGATTTGATTTTGTTTTTGATGGTGTTTTAGTTTTTGTTTTTGGTTTTTTCATTTTCATCTACCCTCCTTTGTGTACGCGAGCATTAAGTTACTCCCCATATTTTATTCACTATTAATAACTGGAAATTGGACAAGAATCACACCTTTTAAAAATTGTATGTGTGAATCAACAATTTCATCTGACATCCATAGCCTATATGCAAAAAAAGACACTTACCATAATTAGTAAGTGCCTAAACAATCGCTTTTTTAGATTACTTGCTTTTCTTTTTTAGGAATAGTTGAGCCCTTAACCATTGAATTTAGGGTTGGAACAAGTGCACCAATGACGGCAACGGGAGCTAGTTCCCAAAGTTCTAATGGCGGGGTAATCAGAATTCCTGACTTATGAATGGCGAATAGGGAAAGAAAATAAGCCGTACTGCCAGTTAGTCCCACCCACCAATTGATCTTTTTAACCAATAAAAATAAGAGAGGAATGAATAATAGCGTAATGGGAACATAGGATGTTGGATACTCAACCGCTGCAAAAATACCTTTACCCAAAGATCGCAATCCAATATACAGAGCTGCTGCCATGAAAGGAATCGTAAAATCCCGACAAAATCGAATGATTAAAATAGTTAACAACGCCACCATTAACACAGAATAAATCGGATACACCCATTCCGGAATGCCACCAAATATTTGTGAGGCAGGGTCGGAGATCAAATCTAATATTTCCTGTGAAGCAATGGATTTCCCTTGAATGTACTGGTCATAGGAAATCGCTCCATTTTCCTGCTGCATGTTTGGAAACATGAAGCATTCGAGGAGAAACATCGCAAACCAGGTGTGCATCGATTTCCAGGTTGGTGCAATATCCCGAGTATACCTATAATATCCTCGCCAAACACCAAATATCATAATGTCAGTTGCAATATAGTAAACAAAATGAGTGGGACTCCATGTTGTTAAGTCAATACCATAAGCGATGTGATACGTAAAATCTAATGGGATTCCAATCAGGAATAACACATAGCCAATCGTAATTAAATTTCTTGAAAAGTGGTCCATGTAGTGTGAGTGCCGCCACTCTTTTATTAACAAAAACGCCCCTAAGGCGAAACCAATTGTGTTAACAATATGGGGAATGGAATATTCCTCAAATAAATACTTAAAATGATAAGACGCGTCCCAGGCGGAGCCAATAAATTTTAGTAAAAAAGCAATCACCCATAAACGGTAATATTTCAACTACATCATCTCCTTTCTCACCCTATCCAAGTAAATCAAATATATCCCCGAAGATGGCAATAAGGATATAATTAATTAGCAAAGCCGCGCCAAATGCTAATCCTGCTACCCGGACATTTTTCTGAGTAAATAATCTGTACATAAACACAATGCCAGATAAAACAACGAAGATGTTGCAGATAATAAAAGTCCAAAGTGTGCTTTCACTGTGCTCTACCGTAGTTACATGAAATAAATATAACGGTACCAAATGTTCCATACCTCCATAGTGGATTTTTAACATGGTCCTTTCTATCTTACCATTTAATTAGACCTTTTTGACTAGTTAATTTACATAAAATTCTTGCAATGGGTCAAATAGGTAATGTAGAGTAAATGAATAATAGGGCTTGAAAGGAGAACTCCCTTTGAAATATTATATTAGTGCTTTCCTTCTATTATCCTTATTTCTATCTGCGTGTAATCCGCTTAAAGTCCCAAAATCAACGATGGGGCATAAAATGAGTGCTATACCAACAGATGTGGTGCCTACGACATCTGAATGGCGGGTGGGGGTTGATCATCCACAAGCGAAAGAACAGATTCCCATCTCGCTATTAATTACAGATTCTTCTAATCAACCCATTACATCTTTTGAAACTGTTCATGAGAAAAAAATGCATTTATTTATTGTTAGTAAGGATTTAGCTTATTTTACTCACATCCATCCTACCTATAAAGAGAATGGTCTTTTTGAATTTGCCACTTCCTTCCCGAGTAGTGGTGAGTATAAACTTATTTCCGAGTTTACACCTAAGGGTGGGGGCGACAGCAGTGTAGAAGATCATTGGCTTCAAGTTGAGGGGGAGGAAGGAAAGGCTGTTCCTCTTGTGACTGATAAGAAATTGACCCATACTGTGAACGGAAAAAAAGTGGCGCTTTCCTTTGATCAACTTATCGCAGGAAAGACGGTACACCTGACTTTTTCGATTAAAGAGGCAAAAACAAATAAACCGATAAAAGATTTGCAGCCCTACTTAGGAGCACTGGGTCATACTGTTGCCATGAGTGCGGATGCGGAAAAGTACTTGCATATTCATCCGATGACCACGGATGGAAACGGACCAGAGGTTACATTTATGACCATCTTTCCTGAAAAAGGCATCTATAAAATTTGGGGGCAATTTAAGCACAAAGGAAAAGTATTCACCGTTCCATTTGTTATAAATGTACCGAAATAGCAAAAACCCCTTCTCACAATGGAGAAGGGGTTTAAATATGTTGTAAATTAGTACATTTCTGATGTTGTTTTAGCTTGCATGTGAAGTAATAGGTAGTCCGGTCCGCCTGCTTTTGAGTCCGTTCCTGACATGTTGAATCCACCGAATGGTTGGTAGCCAACAATCGCTCCTGTACAAGAACGGTTGAAGTACAGGTTACCTACGTGGAAATCTTCACGAGCCTGCTCTAAATGAGCACGGTTTTTAGTGATAACAGCTCCTGTTAAGCCATACTCAGTGTTGTTAGCAATTTCAATTGCTTCAGTGAAATCTTTCGCCTTTGTTAAACCAACAACTGGTCCAAAGATTTCTTCCTGCATAATGCGGGAAGTTGGCGCAAGGTCTGCAAAGATAGTCGGTTGAATAAAGTAACCTTTAGAGTTATCTCCTTCGCCGCCAGCCATTAACTTTCCTTCGCTCTTTCCAATTTCAATATATTCCATGATTTTCTTGAATGCATTATTATCGTTCACAGGACCCATGAAAGTGCCTTGATCTGTAGGGTCACCAACAGTTAATTCTTTTGTTAATTCAACCACACGGTTCAATACTTGATCGTATACATCTTCAACGATGACAGCACGTGAACATGCAGAACATTTTTGACCAGAGAATCCGAATGCACCTGCAACAATGGATTGTGCGGCAAGCTCAAGATCTGCTTCTGAATCAACCACAATCGTATCTTTTCCGCCCATTTCTGCAATCAAACGCTTCATCCATACTTGACCTGGATTCACCTTTGAAGAACGGTCGAAAATACGAAGACCGACATCACGTGAACCTGTAAAGCTGATGAAACGAGTATCTTTATGGTCAACTAAATAGTCGCCTACTTCAGAACCATTACCTGGTACAAAGTTCAAGACGCCTTTAGGAAGACCTGCTTCCTCCATTACTTCTACAAACTTTGCTGCAACCACTGGAGTCGTTGATGCAGGTTTTAATAGTACAGTATTACCGGAAACAATTGCAGCAACAGTTGTACCTGCCATAATCGCTAATGGGAAGTTCCATGGGGAAATGATAATTCCCACCCCTAGTGGAATATAGTCATAGCGGTTAAATTCATTTGGACGGCTGTTAACTGGTACACCATTTTTAAGTGCCAGCATTTGGCGTCCATAATATTCAAGGAAATCGATTGCTTCTGCTGTATCTGCATCTGCTTCTCTCCACGGTTTACCTGCTTCTTTTGTTAAAAGAGCAGAAAACTCATGCTTGCGGCGGCGAATAATAGTCGCTGCTTTAAATAAAACGTCTGCACGTACTTCTGGCTTTACTTTTTTCCATGTTTTAAAAGCTTCTACCGCTGCCTGCATTGCTTGTTCAGCAAGCTCTTGGCTAGCTTTAGACACGCGGCCGATCACTTCTTCTTTATTTGCAGGATTATAGGAAACGATTTTATCTTCCGTTGTGATTCTTTCACCACCGATTACAAGAGCATAATCTTGGCCTAAATAACCTTCAACGGTCTTAAGCCCTTGAAGATATGCTTGGCGGTTTTCATCAATCGTAAAATCTGTAAATGGCTCGTGCTTATAAGGTTGTACCATTACTTAAACCCTCCTATGTATTAAAACGTTTACATCCACTGTTCATTCTAACATGTTTCATTTCAGGGCTCAATGATTTGAGAACTAGAAAAAAGAGGCTTTTAAAAGCCTCTTATTGGTAGATATAAACAAACGGTTCAGTGTCATCCGCCTTTTTGACTATGAGTGCTTCCGGACCGTCAACTGAGGTTACACTAACAGAGACAGATAGGTACTTTGGAAAATGCTCCATTACCAAACCTGTTACATATTGCGTAAAGCCGATTCCTTCTGTTTTACCGTAAAACTGAATTGGAATCGTAATATCTAAATCCTGAAGCTGATCACCATTATAATAGGCTCTTCCAATGACCCCATTAAAGTTTGGAAAATAATTTTCTACGTCCTGTTTGAAGTTAAGGAAGGCGATGGAATCATCCCGATGATCCTCTTGGGCATCGTTTGAAGGAAATAAATAATATTTTTCATTTACCTTTTCCCAATCATTTAAATTCGTGCTTCCTTTATCAACCGTTGTATAGGTGAAAAACGTACCTGGAACCACCGCAGATTTACTATTTTGTTCAAATAGAGCGATGGTAATTGGAACATCTTTTAGACTCTTAATATTTCGAGTCCGCTTCACCACTTCCTCTGCTAACTTCTTCCCTTCCTTTTCCATTTCAGCAAAAGGAATCTTCTTCTCTAACGTATCTCCACCTTCTGTTAATTTGTAATAGTAGATAGAGTTTAACGCAAGACCAATCGTAACACCAGCAAGTGTTACATTCCCCTTATCATCCTTCGTTAAGTAGTCATGTTCTAAAATATGAGCTAAATAGATAGGGGATGATGGCTCAGCACCCGGAGCAGCCGTATTGACAGGATTTAAGCCAATATTATCTGCCGGCTTCATTTTGTTTTCTTTTAGCTGTGCATCTGTATATTGCCGGTTTAACCATCCTCTGATGGTCTTCCCTTTAATTTCCTGACCTTCACGAAAGTAAAACTTTTCTGTATCAAAGCTGTTCTGAGCAATTCTCATCAAGCCCATTTCAAATTCATTTAAGTCGTATCTTGTATTTATATTATTAACTACCAATCCGCGCGCTTCCCCAGGGACAAATGGCAGGATAGTCCGATAATATTTATTAGAAATATTATATTTTGGTATAATCGCCTTTCCTTTGTCTTTCTCCTTTGTTTGGACCACTTCATTTTGCTTCTGAAAATTGGGTGCACAAGCACTCAGCAAAAAGACAAGGGAGAGAGCGACTATTGAGAGTTTTCTCATGTCGAACACCTCTTACTTACTTATTTAATTCTTCTACAAGCTTCTCCTCATCCCATACTTCGATTCCTAGTTCTTGTGCTTTGGTTAGTTTGGAGCCGGCATCCTCACCTGCTATCACGAGATGTGTCTTTTTACTTACACTGCCTGCCACATTTCCACCAAGCGCTTCGATTTTCTCCTTCGCTTCATTGCGTGATAACTGTTCAAGCTTTCCTGTAAGAACGACGGTTTTTCCAGCAAAAATACTATCGGATTCGTCAGCAGTGACTGGCTTCGCCCCTTTGTATTCCATATTGACACCTACAGCAGCTAATTCTTCCATTAACTCCTTAGCTTCTTCTTGTTCAAAATAGGCAACAATGGAGTCAGCCATTTTATCTCCAATTTCGTTAATCGCAATTAACTCCTCTTTTGAAGCCTCTGCTAATTTGTTCATGGAACCAAAAACCTGGGCAAGCGTTTTGGCTGCTTTCGCCCCAACATGACGAATACCGAGACCAAATAAAAGTTTTTCAAGAGAATTGCCTTTAGAAGTTTCAATTGCCTTTAATAGATTGGAAACAGATTTTTCTCCCATTCGTTCAAGAGCTAAAAGCTGTTCCCTGGTAAGTTTATAAATATCAGCCACATCGCTGATTAACTTTTCCGCAAACAGCTGACTAATCACTTTTTCCCCAAGACCATCAATATTCATCGCATCACGAGAAACAAAGTGGATTAACCCTTCGCGAATTTGCGCCGGACATTTCGGATTAATACAGCGTAAAGCCACTTCACCTTCTAGACGGACCAATTCACTTTCACATTCCGGACAATGTGTCGGCATATGGAAGTCCACTTCATTTCCTGTTCGTTGATCAGCTAACACGTTGACCACTTCAGGGATGATGTCACCTGCTTTTTTCACTACCACTTGATCGCCGATTTTAATATCCTTTTCACGAATTAAATCTTCATTATGAAGTGAAGCACGTTGTACCGTTGTGCCCGCTACTTTAACAGGTGCAAGGATAGCCGTTGGTGTCACTACCCCTGTTCTACCGATGCTTAACTCAATATCTAGCAGAGTGGTGACTACTTCCTCAGCAGGAAACTTGTAAGCAATCGCCCAGCGCGGACTTTTTGCTGTCGTTCCAAGCTCCGTCTGCTGCTCGAGAGAATCCACTTTTATGACAATCCCATCGATTTCATAAGGAAGATGCGGCCGTTTTTCTACCCAGCTGTTCACATACTCTATTACTTCATCAATGGTGGCACATTTTCTTCGCTCTTTATTTGTTTTAAAGCCAAGCTGGTCTAAATAATCTAGGCCTTCACTATGGGAAACAACTCCGCTTTCACCGACATTGCCAATTCCGTATAAAAACACATCCAGCTTTCTTGAGGCAGCAATTTTGGGATCGAGCTGTCTTAAGGAGCCTGCAGCAGCATTTCTTGGATTAGCGAACAATTCCTCGCCGCGCTCAGCCCTCTTCTCATTTAAAGCTTCAAACGATCGCTTCGGCATATAGGCTTCCCCGCGCACCTCGAGTGAAACATTTTCACGTAGACGAAGTGGAATCGATTGAATCGTCTTTAAATTAGCAGTGATATCCTCACCAATGGTTCCATCCCCACGGGTTGCCCCTTGAATGAACAAACCGTCTTCATAGCGCAACGAAACAGCAAGGCCGTCAATTTTCAATTCACAGACGTAGGAAAAGTCGTCTCCTACCGCCTGACGAATCCTGCGGTCAAAATCCTTTAAGTCTTGCTCATTAAAGGCATTACCTAAGCTTAACATCGGTGTGCGGTGCTCCACCTTCTCAAATACGTCAAGAACCGCACCACCTACACGCACCGAAGGAGAGTCTGGCGTCTTTAACTCTGGGAACTTTTCCTCTAGCTCTAAAAGCTCCTCCATTAGCCTGTCATATTCAGCATCTGGCACAGATGGTTGATCTAGCACATAGTATTCATATCCATATTGATTTAATAAGCTTCTTACTTCCGTAATTTTCTGTTCAGCCATTAGAAGGTCCATATATCCAGCCCTTTCATAAAGGTATTTCACTCATGGATTATAGCGTGAAGGATTATGCTTTTTTAATTGGTGCAAATTTAGCTAATAGGCGTTTGATACCTACTGGGCTTGGAAACGCAATATCAAGTTCTGTTCCCTCTCCCTGCCCTTTCACACTTACAACCGTTCCAATTCCCCACTTACCATGTTCTGCTTTATCGCCAACCTTCCAGCCGACATCCTCTCCGCCAGAAGCAGCTGAAACTGGACGCATCACTGGTTTTCTTTGGGTAGTTGGTGTACTAAATGTACTTTTGGCTTGTCCAAAGGATGACCCTGAGCCTCCAAAACTTCTTCCTCCGCCAGAATTAAATGGCGTATTCATACGTTTCTCCTGCTCTACTCCTTCAATTAAATCTTCCGGAATTTCAGCGATAAACCTTGATGCAGGGTTCATATTTGTTCTACCAAATAATGTTCTCATTTGAGCGTTGGTTATAAATAGGCTCTTCTCTGCTCTTGTGATTCCGACGTAGGCAAGACGGCGCTCTTCTTCCATCTCCGCTTCTTCCATAAGGGAGCGGCTATGCGGGAATACACCTTCTTCAAGGCCAATGAGGAAAACCACTGGGAATTCCAGACCTTTTGCAGAGTGCAAGGTCATAAGTGTGATGGTATCAGCCTTTTCACCATCCTCATCTAGTGAATCAATATCAGCAACAAGTGCCAAATCTGTTAAGAATGCAACTAAGGTTCTATCCTCACTGGAATCCTCGAAGTTTTTCGTAACGGATAATAATTCCTCAAGGTTTTCAAGACGGCTTTGTGCTTCAAGCGACTTTTCCGCCTTCAGCATTTCGCGATATCCTGTCTTATCCAGGATTTCTTCCACTAATTCTGTTACAGAAAGGAATTCCTGCATATTCGTGTAATTTTTAATTAAATCACGGAACTCTCTTGCTGCCTTTGTAATTTTCGGGCTTAAGCCGATTAATTCAATCGAGTCTAATGCTTGATATAAGGATAAGTCATGCATGGCTGCAAAATCCGCAATTTTATCAAGCGAAGTGGAGCCGATTCCACGTTTCGGTACATTAATAACCCGTTGTAAGCTAATGTCATCGTCTGGGTTTGAAATCAGACGTAAATAAGCTAGCATGTCCTTAATTTCTTTTCTGTCATAGAACTTAATGCCACCGACAATGCTATATTCAATATTGGATTTCAGCAGCACTTCCTCCATTACACGGGATTGTGCGTTGGTACGATAGAGAATCGCAATATCTGACAGCTTAACATTCTGATCTCTTGTTAATTCTTTAATTTTCCCCGCAACAAATTGCGCTTCTCCCTGCTCACTATCTGCACGGTAATAAACGAGCTTGTTTCCTTCCGGGTTTTCAGTCCACAGATTTTTCGCTCTGCGGTTCATATTGTTTTCTATTACTTTATTGGCTGCAAGAAGAATTCTCTTGGTTGAACGATAGTTTTGCTCTAGTAAAATAACCGTTGCATTCGGATAGTCCTTTTCAAAGGAAAGGATATTGGCAATATCCGCTCCCCTCCACTTATAGATGGACTGGTCTGAATCCCCTACGACACACAGGTTTTTAAAACGATTGGCCAATAGTTTAACAAGCATATACTGGGCTCTGTTCGTATCCTGGTACTCATCCACGTGTATATATTGGAATTTCCGCTGATAAAATTCAAGCACTTCCGGTACACGAGTAAACAATTGAATCGTCATCATAATTAAATCATCAAAATCAAGTGCTTGATTTTTACGTAATCGTTTTTGATATTCTTCATACACATCACTGACCACTTGTTCAAAATACCCGCCAGCCGTCTTTTTAAACTCTTCTGGGTCAATGAGTTCGTTTTTAGCCGAGCTAATTGAGCCTAGAATCGCACGAGGGTCAAATTTTTTCGGGTCAATGTTTTTTTCTTTCAAAATCCCTTTGACTACGGATTGTTGGTCTGTTGTATCAAGAATAGTAAAATTGCGGTTAAAGCCCATGCGGTCAATATCTCTACGCAGAATTCTTACACACATCGAGTGAAAGGTAGAGATCCATATTTCTTCAGCGGCACCACCCATCATTTTTCCGATACGTTCTCTCATCTCTCTTGCCGCTTTATTCGTGAAGGTAATTGCTAAAATATTATAAGGGTTGACGCGCTTTTCTACTATTAAGTAACCGATTCGATGCGTTAGTACTCTTGTTTTACCACTTCCGGCACCTGCCATTAAAAGAAGTGGTCCGTCTGTTGCTTTCACGGCATTCTGTTGTTCTGGGTTCAGCCCGTTTAATAGCTTGTCTGTTAAAAATTGCATTCTATCCACCACCATTTACAAACATTTGTTCTTATTTTTATCATATCGTTAATTTTGGTCTGAAGCAAATATCTATTTGACACTTTTTACGGTTTCCAAGGCTTGATCAAAATCGTCATAAATGACATTTCCGACAACAATGACATCGGCATGCTTGGCCATTTCTACTGCATGTTCGGCGGTAGTGATTCCCCCACCATAAAATAACGTAGTTTGGTCAAGAACCTTTTTAACTTCCGCTACTACAGCAGGATCCCCATATTTACCGCTATATTCTAAATAGAAGATTGGTAGCTGAAACATTTTTTCTGCCATCATTGCATAGGCCTTAACATCCTCGGTTGTTAATTGAGCGTTGGCTGATGTCAGTTTTGCCGCTTTACATTCTTCGTTTAAAATACAGTACCCTTCCATGGCGAATTCTTCCCAATCCATGATTTCACCATATTCTTTAACGGCTTGATGATGCAACCCGGTAATCCAGTTTGGATCATTGCTATTTAATATGGTTGGTACAAAATAAAGGTCAAAACCTGGTGTAACCGTATTGATACTTGAAACTTCAAGGACACATGGAACCGTATAACGGCGAATTCTTGCCATTAGATCAAGAACGTTCTCGAGTGTTACTCCATCCGTTCCTCCTACAATCACTGCATCCGTACCAGACTCACAAATTTTTTCCAATTGCTCGTCTGTTATTTCTTTATTTGGATCGAGTTTAAAGACATGCCGCCACTCGCGAAAATCATACATTCCAAAGATCCTCCCATTCAGTAATCCATTACACCATTATAGCATTTGCCCTTTCGATAAAAAAAGAAAACAGTGATAGTAATTATAGAAATGATATCCAAATCGAAAAGCGGAAGCGCCTTGGTCAGCCCCGACAGGCAAATGTTCTTCGGCAAGAAAAGTCCGCCCTTTGACTTTTATTGCCGAAGGTTATTTGACCCGAGGGGCTAGGCGCTGGAGCTAGACAAAAAGAAAAACCGAAGATTATTCTCTCCGGTTTGTTTATTCCTTTATCGTTTTACTATTTTCATCTTTAATGCGTTCAAGGACCATTTCGTATGTGTCGTTTCCAAAGTTTAAGCAGCGCTTCACTCGTGAAATCGTTGCTGTGCTTGCACCTGTTTCCGTTTCAATCTTGTGATACGTATTTCCTTCACGCAGCATTCTCGCTACATCCAAACGTTGTGCTAACGATTGAATCTCATTGATTGTGCACAAGTCATCAAAAAAGCGATAGCATTCTTCCAAATCCTTTAATGAAAGAACTGATTGGAACAATTGGTCAAGCTCTTTTCCACGTAATTTATTAATTTGCATATTGTTTACCCCTTTAAGATAAATTGTTTATTTGACGTTAAAAGAAACACTGGTTTCCATTCCAGGAGTTGTTGGGACCACATTGACCCAAGTCTTTCCTTGAACCAAAGGAACCTCTTTCCCATTTTTCATGGGAACAATTAGGCCATTCCGATTAGCCCATTCTACTGTGTTCACCTTCCCCATCTGGATGAGGTAGGCTCTTCCTCCTGACTGCAGGTCAATATCCCTGCGGCCATAGGAATCAATGATTTTATGAACGGCTTCAATAATAAATACATTATCCAGTAAAACTGGTTCATTGGTGTCTAAATCAACGGTCTGCTCCCCACCTGAGAAGCGCTTATATTTGCCAACAGTACTGTCGAATTCCAATACAGAGTCCGAAATTCCACCCTTTGAATACGTAATCTTCACCGATGTGGCTTCATTCCCGGTTACATTTTCTCTCTCATCCTCAGTCATAAATGTAAAACTCGGGGGACTTTTTTTCATCGAATATTTCTTCTGCTCAGCGCCTTTTAAAATATTATCATACGTAATATAGGAGTTGTGAGGTGCTTTTCGAGTTTTGGATCGCTTAAACAGGGTACCATCATAAACCATTCCGTTTAAATTATCCACAACATTTCCTTCCAGCATCTTCTTTGCCTCTTCACTCCAACCATGGGCAACATAAAGGGCATTCAGTCCTTTGGCAAGATTAACATAATAATCCCGTGCGCTACGGACAGGTCCGATATTTTCCGGCTTTTCACTTTGAAAGACGGCAAGGAAGCGGGTAATATCACCCTCTGCAAGCACCTCATACACCACATCAGCCTTATTCAAGCCTGATTGTGGTCTGGCTTTCGGATGATTATTCACCATAACAGCAACGGCTCTTTCATCCGTTTCGGTTGTAGAACCTATGCCTGTTAATGGATAATAATAAGGGTATTCTTGCTTCTCTTGCTCTTTTTCTTCTACCTTTTTAACCACTTTTTCTTTTTTTACTGGATCTTGAACTTTTTCTTTTTCCTTATTACTGCAGCCTGAAAACAGTAACAGGACAGCTGCCATGGCAACAGCCCATTTTTTCATGTATAGAACACCCCTATTTTGCATTCACACTTTACCTCTTTACTTATTTACAGTTTAACGCATTATCGAAGGAAAGAGTACTGTTTTGTTCATCACATCATACATTCCTTGCTGAGTTATGCGGATATATGGCAAATGAGTGGAAGAAAAAAACAGCAGACTATAAATCGGGTCGGAGAAAGAATAGCCTCTATCCTTTAAAACTGAGAATAATTCCTTTTCCTGCTGCATTAACTCTTCCATCGGAAGGTCTGACATAACTCCGCTTAGATAAAGCGGCAGCTCACAAACCACATTATCTTCCTCTACCACCACTATGCCTCCACCTAATTCTTTCATTCTATTAAAAGCATGAAGCATATCTTGTTTATTTTTTCCTATTAAAATAATGTCCCCCGTATTAGAAAACGAGCTTGCTAATGCGGACAACTTCGTTGCAAAGCCTTTTAACAGGGTGTTAATTCTCCATTTTCCTTTACGGTCAATTAAAGTAAAGAAGCACTCGTCGTGATCTGGTGGAAGTTCATCCCCTGAGACGTCAATAGAGATGGAGTATGGTTTTGTAATCACGGAGTTTTCCATTTTAATTCCGAACGGCATCGAATACTGTAAATCATCCATGGATAACTCCCAATCTAACTCCATTGGCTTCAAGCCGTAATCCTTCCAATCCACTCCAGGATAAGCCTCTTCCACCTTCACACCATCCCGTTTTACCCATTTTCCTTTTGCTAGGACAGATACAGGAGTTGGATTTTCAATACTTGATAGGAAGTTAATATTAGCTACGCGACCTGTTGCGATATTCCCATGTAAATGGTCGATATTATAGTATCTTGCTATATTCACAGTTGCCATATTATAGGCATCAATAATTGGCACGCCTTTTTCAATAGCCATTCGAATCATGTGATCCGTGATTCCCTGTTCATAAAAGGCAGAAGATGAGCCATCTGTATTGAATAGTAATCTATCATATGCCTCAATGCCTAAACGCTTCATATCATCCAATAACTGCGGAAGATCCGGGCGAATTGAAGAGTGCCTTAAAGACACCATATACCCTTGCATTAAACGGTTATAAACCTCTTCCCCCGTCATGGCTTCATGATCACAATCGGCGCCAAGTAGCATCATTTTCGCCAACGTTTTTTCAGAAGCACCTGGAAAATGACCTTCAATTTGCTTTCGCATCCGTTTCGCTTCTTGAATCCAATGAAGCATCATATCGTCGCCATCAAGCAGTTTTGGCCATCCAGTGAGTTCTCCGCCTTGTAGCACGGCATCATGCTCAAGCCACGTTTTAATATTACTATGCGAAAATTTTTCCTCTTCATTCAAAATTTCCGTTTGTGAATCAAAGCGGCACCACCAAAACATGGTGGAAGGAATCGAGCGAAGGTCCCGCAGCAATGAAAACGCTTCCCTTTTTTTCAAATGTAAAATGAGTGCCATATTGTCATTAATTAACGTTGTCGTCCCAAACTGCGATGCATAGGCCGCCAATGTTAGGGGATTATATAATTGAAATGGATGTGCATGTGGTTCAATATAACCTGGAACTAAAATCTCATTAGTGCAATCAATGATTTCACATTTTTCATCAATGTGTCCAGGCAGGTTGTCGCCGACATAGACAATGCGATCGTCGTAAATCCATATATTCGCTCTCATCCATTGACGGAACGTCTGATTTAAATATAAGGCGTTTTTCAATAGGATCGTTGGAGAAGTTTTCCCATCTAAAACGGATACATGCATGCGTAAGTTTTTGTTTTTCCAGCGGTAGCGTTGTTCTAGCATACCATATCCCTCCCTTTTCAAACAAACTATATCTATGTTAAAAACTTGATTTAATCATAAAGAAAGCCCTTACAAAATTTCTTTAGATACTATATTATCATATTTTATCATTTAACGCATTAAAGAATTGATAAATATTGTAAAAATATTGTGAAGGAGTGAACAACTTGAATATCCGGCCAAATATTGGGATTTTAAACGCGCTAATTCGGATTACCTTTGGGTTAACTATTCTTGCTTGGAGCACCTCAAAGCTGGTGAAACGTCCTTGGAGAGATTCTTATTTATTGGCTGCATTTATGGGAGCAATGAAGGTAGCAGAGGGCATTGTTCGCTATTGCCCATTAACTGCATTATATGAGCAATATCAGAATAGAATGCAGGTTGATGATCCTGCTAACGAGTCAAGGAATAGTATGGAAGGGCTAGAGGATTTTGATGGAGAAGAGGTACTTCCTTATAATCCGTCTTAATGTTGGACAAGGTTTCTACGATTCTTTTACGTGACGATTCTTGTCGTTCGTGAGGGAAAATGGGCTCATTGAACCTCTCTACGCGACCTTTCTTGGCGTTCGAAAGGGAATTCGGGCTCATTGAACCTCTCTATTCGACCTTTCTCGGCGTTCGAAAGGGAATTCGGGTTCATAGGACCTCTCTACGCGACCTTTCTCGGCGTTACTAGAAGGAATTCGGGTTCATAGAACCTCTCTATGCGACCTTTCTTGGCGTTCGACAGCGAATTCGGGTTCATAGAACCTCTCTACGCGACCTTTCTTGGCGTTCGAAAGGGGATTCGGGTTCATAGAACCTCTCTATGCGACCTTTCTTGGCGTTCGAAAGGGGATTCGGGTTCATAGAACCTCTCTACGCGACCTTTCTTGGCGTTCGACAGCGAATTCGGGTTCATAGAACCTCTCTACGCGACCTTTCTTGGCGTTCGACAACGAATTCGGGCTCATAGAACCTCTCTATGCGACCTTTTTCGTCGTTCGAAAGGAAATTCGGGCTCATAGAACCTCTCTACGCGACCTTTTTCGTCGTTCGAAAGGGAATTCGGGTTCATAGAACCTTTCTATGCGACCTTTCTTGGCGTTCGAAAGGGAATTCGGGCTCATAGAACCTCTCTACGCGACCTTTCTTGGCGTTCGAAAGGGAATTCGGGCTCATAGAACCTCTCTACGCGACCTTTCTCGGCGTTCGAAAGGGAAATCGGGCCCATATAAGCAGTTTTTTCAAAGAGAACTTAATTAGGAATGAGATAAGGATATTAAAAAAAGAGGCTCACTCAAAGCCAAGGATCGGTGCATCCGCCCCTGACTTGAGTCAGCCTCCCTTATAGGAGTCGATGATGATGTTTTGGGAATACGTAAGTCATATGTCGTTTGTGTTGATTGTGATTATCGGCAGCATTGTAGCCTTACTCTACACCTATATGCGCCGCTCTAGTAAAAGACGAGCCCGTTAGCCAATAACGGGTTGAATTGCTTTTGCCCCAATATCTTTTCGATAAAAAATCCCATCACACTGAAGCTTTTCCATCTCTTGATAAACCTTGTCTTGCGCTGCCTGCAGCGTTTCTGCCTTAGCACCAACAAGCAGGACCCTTCCGCCATTTGTAACAAATTGACCAGATTCATTTTTCAAAGAACCTGCATGAAAAGTAACCACTTCATCAGTAAAATGGTTCAACCCTGTGAGCACGGCTCCTTTTTCATAATGGTCAGGATATCCCTTTGCTGCAACAACGACCCCAACCATTGCCTCTTCCGACCAGTCAAGCTGAGGACAGCCACCCTGCAATAGTTCTACCATCACTTCAACCAAATCTGATTGTAATCTCGGTAAGACGACTTGGGTTTCCGGATCACCAAAACGGGCATTAAACTCGATGACCTTTGGCCCCTCCGCCGTAGCAATTAACCCGGCATATAAAACACCACAAAAGCTTCTGCCTTCCTGCACCATAGCCTTGGCTGCCGGGATTAGGACGGTCTCAATTGCCGTTTCTACCGTGTCCCTGCTAATCTGAGGAACAGGTGAATAAGCGCCCATTCCACCTGTATTTGGCCCCTGATCCCCATCAAACGCGCGCTTATGGTCTTGAGCGATTTCCAGTGGAACGACCACGTCACCATTCACCAATGCCATAAGTGAAAATTCCTCACCGCTTAAAAACTCCTCGATGACTACTCGGGAAGATGCCGCACCAAACCTTGCCCCAATAAGCATTTCCTCTAGGCTTGCCAAAGCTTCCTCTTTTGTGAACGCCACTGTTACACCTTTTCCCGCCGCTAAACCATCGGCTTTAATAACAATGGGCGCTCCTTTTTCTTCGATATAGTCACGCGCTTCATCAAAGGAAGTAAAAACAGCATAATCCGCCGTCGGAATCTGATAGTTTTTCATGAGTTCCTTCGCAAAGGATTTGCTTCCCTCAATTTCCGCTGCCACTTGACGGGGACCGAAGACAAGTAAGCCTGCTGCTTCAAACTGATCGGCAAGACCTGCTAAGAGCGGTACTTCCGGTCCAATAATAGTTAGGCCCACTTCTTGCTCCACGGCAAATTGAATGAGTTGTTCGTGCTGTGACTCATCAATAGGAACCAACTCACCCACATCCACCATTCCGTCATTTCCAGGTGCGACAAAGACTTTTTCAACCAACGTGCTTTCACTTACTTTTCGGCATAAAGCATGCTCTCTGCCACCACGACCAATGATTAAGACCTTCATCCTACACACCCCCACTTAGTGTTTAAAATGTCTTACTCCGGTAAACACCATGGCAATTCCATATTCATCTGCTTTTTTAATTGAATCCTCGTCTCTGATGGAACCACCTGGCTGAATAATCGCTGTAATCCCTGCTTTGGCTGCCGCCTCAACAGTATCATCCATTGGGAAAAAGGCATCTGATGCAAGCGCTGCACCTTCCGCTTTTTCTCCTGCCTGTTTCAATGCAATTTCTGCAGCTCCCACACGGTTCATTTGTCCAGCGCCAATACCGATGGTCATATCCTCATTTGCTACAACAATGGCATTGGACTTTACATGCTTCACAACCTTCCAGCCAAGCTTTAATGCTTCCCATTCCGCATCTGTCGGCTGTCTTTTCGTCGCTACTTTAACAACAGCATCGTCTAGGGTAAAGCGGTCCTGGTCTTGAACGAGTAATCCCCCTTCGATTGTTGTCATTTTCCGTTCCGGCTTCTTCGCACCATCAAACGAAATCGTTAACAAGCGAAGGTTCTTTTTACTTGTTAGGATGGATAATGCTTCCTCCGAAAAGGACGGTGCAATGATAATTTCTAAAAAGATTTCGTGAAGTTTTCTAGCTGATTCTGCATCTACTTCACGGTTGAAAGCAATAATTCCTCCAAAAATAGACACAGGGTCTGCTGCAAAGGCTTTATTAAACGCATCCAAGCTTGTTGTTCCTGTACCGACTCCGCATGGATTCATATGCTTCACAGCAACAGCCGCTGGTTCAGTGAATTCTTTTACAATTTGCAATGCTGCATCAGCATCGTTGATATTATTGTAGGAAAGCTCTTTGCCATGAAGCTGCTCAGCATAGGCAATTGAAAACACAGAGCCAAGTGGCTTTTTATAAAAAGCAGCTTGCTGATGGGGGTTCTCTCCGTATCGTAAGGTTTGCTTTAATTCATATGTAACGGTTAATTTTTCTGGTGTCTCTTCTTGAGCTAAATCTGTCATGTAACCTGCAATGAGTGCATCGTAGGCTGCCGTGTGACGGAACACTTTCGCCGCTAGCTTTCTTCTTGTTTCGATTGTTGTTTCTTCATTCGCCTGCAACTCCGCAATCACTGTCGGGTAGTCAGCGGGGTCCACAACAACCGTGACATATTGATGATTTTTTGCTGAGGCACGTAGCATCGTTGGACCGCCAATATCAATATTTTCAATCGCGTCCTCCACTGTTACATTTGGTTTTTCAATGGTTTGCTGAAATGGATACAGATTGACGCAAACAAGCTGAATCGCCTCTATTCCATGTTCATCCAACTGTTTTTGATGTTCCGCATCATCTTGTTTGGCAAGCAGACCACCATGAATAAACGGATTTAACGTCTTCACGCGTCCTTCTAAAATTTCCGGGAATCCAGTGACATCACTCACGCCCAATACAGGAATCCCCTGTTCGTGAAGCATCTTTTTTGTCCCACCGGTTGAAATGATTTCAAAGCCACGAGCAACCAATTCTCTGGCAAATTCTCCTACTCCGGTTTTGTCAGAAACACTAATAAGTGCGCGTTTTTTCTTCATTAATGACCTCTCCTCTGGTTAACAACATTTGTAAAATGGATGGATAGAGCTTATGTTCAATCGCTTGAATTTTCTCTTGCAGGCTTTCTCGTGTTTCACTTTCTTCTACACGAACTCGTTCCTGAACAATGATGGGTCCCGTGTCCATGCCTTCATCCACATAGTGGATCGTAACCCCACTCCATTTTGCTTTCGCGGCTAACGCCTGACCAATGGCATCTTTACCGGGAAAATTAGGAAGCAGGGAAGGATGGATATTCACAATTCGTCCCTCAAACTCTTTAAGCAAAGTTGGGCCAATTAAACGCATATATCCAGCAAGGACGATAAAATCGACGTTTCTTTCCTTTAATAGAAAAGAAATTTCCTTTTCATAATCCGCCTTACTAGGATACTCCTTTGCTTGAAAAACAAAAGAGGGGATGCGCGCCTTCCTTGCTCTTTCGATCGCATACGCTCCGGGTTGATCACATATTAACATTGTTAAATCGGCAGACAACTCTCCTGAGTGCACTTTATCGACGATGGCTTGAAAATTACTTCCGCTCCCTGAGGCAAACACTGCAAAGCGTTTCATTCCCACTCACCAAATCCTTTAATGCGAATTCCTTCTTGGTTGGTGACTACACCTATTTCATACGCCGTTTCTCCAGCTTGCTGGAAATGCTGAATTAAGTCTGCTGCCTGTTCCTTATCAATAGCGACCACCATTCCGATGCCCATGTTAAACACATTATACATCTCTTTGTAACCAATTTGTCCAACCTCAGATATTAGCTTAAACACGGCGGGGATATGCCAGCTTTTTTCAATCAACTCTGCACCAAGACCTGCAGGAAGCATCCGCGGAATATTTTCAATGAAACCTCCGCCTGTGATATGTGCCATTCCTTTTAACTTGAATTTTTGTAATGCAGACAAAATAGGCTTTACATAGATCTTAGTCGGTTTAAGTAATTCTTCCCCTAAGGTACACTCGAGTTCATTCACATATTCAAGTAACGACCAGTTATTAAATACTTTTCTGACAAGGGAGTAGCCGTTACTATGGATGCCGCTAGAAGCTAATCCAATTAATACATCTCCTTGCTTTATATCTTCACCCGTAATTAACTGTTGTTTTTCACAGGCTCCAACAGTAAAGCCAGCAAGATCATACTCATCTTCACGATAGAGTCCAGGCATTTCTGCTGTTTCGCCGCCAATCAACGCACATCCAGCCTGCTCACAGCCCTCTGCAATTCCCTTTACAATAGCTTCAAGTTTTTCCGGCTCTGCCTTTCCACATGCAATATAATCTAAAAAATAAAGAGGTTCTGCTCCTTGTACAACGATATCATTCACACACATGGCAACCGCATCAATTCCAATGGTATCGTGCTGGTCCATCATAAAAGCTATCTTTAATTTTGTCCCCACCCCGTCGGTGCCTGACACCAGAACTGGCTCTTTCAAGTTGAGAACGGACAGATCAAACATGCCCCCGAATCCGCCTAAACTGCCGATTACACCGGCTCTTGCTGTTTTTTGGACATGTTTTTTCATACGTTCCACCGCTTCGTATCCCGCCTCGATATTTACGCCTGCTTGTTTATACGCGTTTGTCATGCCAGTGCTCCCTTCCTATTTTTGATAATAATATTGGAGTGTATCCGGATAAATTTCTGTTGGATAATTTCCGGTAAAGCAGCCTAGACAATAGCCGTTCGTGCCTTCCTGACCGAGCGCATGCATCATGCCTTCTACTGTTAAAAAGGTTAAAGAATCAGCCCCAATCAGCTGACGAATTTCCTCGACCGATTTATCTGATGCAATCAATTCTTCCTTCGTTGAAGTATCTATTCCATAAAAACAAGGGTTTTCAATCGGAGGAGAACTAATCACCACATGAACCTCTGTTGCTCCTGCCTCCTTTAGAAGTGAGACAATTCTTCGGCTTGTGGTTCCACGGACAATCGAATCATCGACCATGACGACACGCTTTCCTTCGACTACACCGCGAACCGCTGACAGCTTCATTTTTACGCCTTGTTCCCTTAGGGATTGTGAAGGCTGGATAAACGTTCTTCCCACATAGCGATTCTTAATTAAGCCCATTTCATAGGGAATTCCCGCCTCTTCTGCATAGCCAATAGCCGCTGAAATACTTGAATCTGGAACACCTGTTACGACATCCGCATCTATAGGGGCTTCAAGCGCTAATCTCTTTCCTAGGCTTTTTCGAGCTGTGTGCACATTGATTCCATGAATATTGCTATCCGGTCTGGAAAAATACACATATTCCATCATACAAATGGCCTTTGTGGTACTGACAGCAAATCTCTCAGAGGTTAATCCGTTTTCATTAATGATTAGCAGTTCTCCCGGCATAATTTCGCGGATATATTCCGCACCGACCACATCAAACGCACATGTTTCAGAAGCCACTACGTAAGCATCCCCTAACAACCCAAGCGAAAGAGGTCTCAGACCATGCGGATCAAGGGCCACCATTAATTCCGTTTCCGTCATAATTAAATAGGCGTACGCTCCTTTTAGCATGGAGAGTGCATTTTTTACGCGATCATTCAGATGAGGATAGCCGCTTCTTCGAATGAGATGGGCCAATACTTCCGTATCAGAGCTTGTTTGAAAAATACTTCCCTGCGTCTCAAGCTGGTGTTTCAAGGAATTGGCATTGACTAGGTTTCCATTATGGGCAAGGGCAAGACTGCCGCTTTGCGAATGGAACAAGAGCGGCTGGACGTTCTCATAGCCGCCCCCTCCTGCTGTCGCATATCGAACATGACCAATGGCAGCCGAACCGGTTAATTTTGTCATCGCTTCAGTTGTAAATATCTCTGACACCAATCCCTCGCCTTTTACACCTTTGAGTGTTTTCCCATCGGAGACAACGATGCCGGTTCCTTCTTGGCCGCGATGCTGCAAACTGTGAAGTCCGTAATAGGTTAACTGGGCCGCATCCGGATGTCCCCAGACACCAAAAATACCGCACTCTTCATTTAATCCCTTGATTTCAGCAAGCATGGGATGGCTCCTTTCCAAGCAGCTTTCAGTTCATTTACTGAAGCTTCAAGAACTGTTTCCTTTTCAGTGGACACGCGTAAAATTCCAGAAGCATTTACTTGCCCAATAAGCTTGGCTGGTACTAGACGTTCAAACTCTGCCTGATCCTCTTTCTTAACTGTTAATAGAAAGCGAGATTGCGTTTCACTAAATAAAGCCGTGACGGGTTCTCCTGTAATGATGACTTCGGCACCGAACTGCTCGTTAGTAAATAAACATTCAGAAAGGGCCACACCCAAGCCGCCTTCAGTCAAGTCATGCGCAGATTGAACCACCCCAGCACGAATCGCCGCTAGGACCGAATCTTGTCTTTCTTTTTCAGTAATTACATCTAATTCAGGCGCCTTGCCAAAAATTTGGCCATGTAGCAATTTTTGCAGTTCACTACCGCCAAACTCAGGGTTCGTTTCACCGACAAGGTAAATAAGGTCGCCGCTGTTTTTAAAATGTTGCGTAGTAATATGGTCAATATCGGTTACTAAGCCCACCATACCAATAACTGGTGTCGGATAGACTGCCGTACCGCTTGTTTCGTTATATAGTGACACATTCCCGCCGATGACAGGGGTTTGGAGGACGCGACATGCCTCGCTGATTCCATCCGCTGCTTTTTCAATTTGCCAGAAAACCTCTGGCTTTTCAGGATTTCCAAAGTTCAGGTTATCGGTAATCGCTAACGGCTCTGCACCGGAACAAATAATGTTGCGCGCCGCTTCCGCCACGGCAATTTTCCCGCCTGTTTCCGGATCCAAATAGACATAGCGTGAGTTGCAATCAACGGTCATCGCTAAAGCCTTCCTTGTTCCGCGAATCCGAAGAACCGATGCATCTGATCCAGGAGAAACAACCGTGTTAGTACGAACCATATAATCATATTGCTCATATACCCATTCCTTGCTGGCCACGGTTGGCTGGCTCAGGATTTTTACTAGTGTGTCTTTTAAATCGTCGACTTGAGGAATCTCTTGCTCAGTTGCTTGGAACTCCTTAAAATAAGCCGGCTCTTGGGATGGTTTATGATAAACAGGTGCATCCTCTGCTAGAGCATCCACTGGTACATCCGCCACCGTTTCCCCTTTATGGATTAAGCGCAGTTTCTTATCGTCCGTTACCGTTCCAATCGCCACTGCTTCTAAATCATATTTTTCAAAAAGAGCGGTAATCTCCTGCTCTCTTCCCTTTTTAACGACGATCAACATGCGTTCCTGGGACTCAGACAGCATCATTTCATAGGCAGTCATCCCTGTTTCCCGCTGCGGGACAAGGTCTAAATTCATCTCAATGCCCATTCCCGCTTTGCTGGCCATTTCAGCCGAAGAACTGGTAAGGCCCGCTGCACCCATATCCTGAATCCCTACCAGTGCATCGGATTGAATGAGCTCTAGGCATGCTTCTAAAAGAAGTTTCTCCATAAATGGATCGCCTACTTGAACTGCAGGACGTTTTTCATCGGATTGTTCATTTAATTCCTCAGAAGCAAACGTAGCCCCATGGATTCCGTCGCGGCCAGTTTTTGCTCCTACATACATCACCGTATTACCCACACCATGGGCCAGCCCTTTTTTAATATCCTTATGGTCAATCAGGCCGACGCACATCGCATTCACCAGTGGATTGCCTTCATAGCAAGGCTCGAACTGAATTTCGCCGCCAACCGTTGGAATGCCAATACAGTTTCCATAACCCGCAATCCCGGCAACAACCTCTTTAAATAAATAACGAACACGAGCTGAATCCAGTTCGCCAAAGCGGAGCGAGTTTAATAGAGCGATAGGACGTGCGCCCATTGAAAAAACATCACGGATAATCCCGCCGACTCCAGTTGCCGCCCCTTGATACGGCTCAATCGCTGAGGGATGGTTGTGGCTTTCAATTTTAAAAACTACGGCCTGACCATCGCCGATATCAACGATTCCCGCTCCTTCACCAGGACCTTGAAGAACGCGTTCACCTGTCACCGGGAATTTTCTCAGTACCGGCTTTGAGTTTTTATAGCTGCAGTGCTCCGACCACATGACTGAAAAAAGTCCAGTCTCGGTATAATTAGGCGTACGGCCTAAGAGCGACTCAATCATTGCAAATTCTTCATCGGACAAACCCATTTGCTGATAGATTTTCTCTGTTTTGATCTGAGTAGGATTTGGTTCAAGCGTTAACAACATGTGCTTCCCTCCAAGCCTTTACAATTGATTGAAACATTTTTAGTCCATCCGCCCCGCCTAACAGTTCATCCACTGCTCGTTCAGGGTGCGGCATCATTCCAAGGACATTTCCTTTTTCGTTCACGATTCCCGCAATGTTTTCGAGACTTCCGTTTGGATTTTCCTGATAAGTAAATACGATTTGGTTATTCTCTTTTAGTTCCGCAAGCGTTTCTTCATCACAGTAGTAATTTCCTTCTCCGTGAGCAACAGGGATTGTGATTGCTTCTCCTTGTTGATAGTCGGCAGTAAACATCGTTTGGTTGTTTTCCACTCTTAGTTGGACCGGCTTGCAAATAAAGGAAAGACTCTCATTTCTGCGCATCGCTCCAGGCAACAGCCCGGCCTCAAGAAGAATTTGGAATCCGTTGCATACACCCAAAACTGGCTTGCCTACTTCGGCCGCTTTCACGACCTCTTTCATGACCTTGCTAAAACGAGCGAGTGCACCTGAGCGGAGGTAATCTCCATAGGAGAAACCACCAGGCAGCAAAATTCCATCAAACTCATCTAAGCTCTCAGTATCGTGCCAAACATATTCCACTTGCTCACCAAGTTCATCTTTTACCGCATGGTACATGTCGATATCACAGTTCGATCCTGGAAAGACGATCACCGCAAACTTCACTGAGCGACACACTCCTCTACCTCATATCGATAGTCTTCGATCACTGGATTGACAAGTAAGCTTCTGCACATTTCATTTACTATTTCATCGATGTCCTGCTCTGATTTTTCAATAGTGAGTTCCATATATTTTCCGATTCGCACATCGGTCACTTGCTTGTAGTTGAGTGAATGCAGTGAGTGTGTGACTGCTTTTCCTTGAGGATCTAATACACTTTCTCTAAGAGTGACATATACCTTAACTTTATACATGCTGATGACCTCCGAGTCTCTCTAAAATAGTTTCATAGGCTTTGGTTAGACTACCTAAATCACGACGGAAAACATCCTTATCGAGCTTTTCGTTGGTTGCTTGATCCCATAGTCGGCACGTGTCAGGGGATATTTCATCGGCAAGAAGAATTCTGCCGATTTCGTCTTTACCAAACTCTAGCTTGAAATCGATGAGACGGACATCTAGTTCTGAAAAGAAGCTGGATAAAATAGCATTTATCTCGAGTGCTTTGCCTCGTAAAATATAGATTTCTTCTGTTGTAGCGATATTTAGCTCAAGAATATGGTCAATTGTGATGATTGGATCGCCTAATTCATCATCTTTTAGATAAAATTCCACGATCGGTGTGGTTAGCTTTTTGCCTTCTTCGATTCCCAATCTTGTTGAAAGGCTTCCTGCCGCGACATTGCGAACGACTACTTCGAGCGGGATAATGCTTACTTTTTTCACCAGCTGTTCCGTTTCTGATACGCGCTCGATAAAGTGTGACTCGATCCCTTGTTCTTTAAGCTTTAAAAATAACAAACTAGTAATCTCGTTATTTAATCGGCCTTTGCCGGCAATGTCTGCCCTTTTTTGCCCGTTGTATGCAGTAGCGGAATCCTTGTACTCGACCAAAACAGTGTTATCGTTGTCTGTTGTGTAAATGCGTTTCGCTTTTCCTTCGTATAGCAGTTCTTTCATGTGTTGGTTCACTCCTTATTCGCAATATTGGGAATCTTCAGACTGAAAATAGGCTGGTTGTGCCCTGTCCCTTGGTTTATTTTTGGTTGAGGGTCACGTTGTGATGCTTTACGCGACCGCTAACCCCTTTTTCGTGTTAATTCGGGCTCATAGAACCCCTAGCCTAGCTTCTACACCTTTATCCATTCAACCCTAATCGGTCAAAGATCGTATCTACATGCTGTAGATGGTAGTTATAGTCAAAGCAATCGGCAATTTCAACAGGTGACAACAACGAAGTAATTTTACTATCCGCTTCAATCAAGCCACGGAATGGAACCTGGTTCTCCCATGCCTCCATCGCCTTCGGCTGTACCGTATCATACGCCTCTTCACGTGATAACCCTTTATCAATCAGCGCAAGCAGTACACGCTGTGAGTAAATCAAACCAAGCGTCCGGTCCATGTTGCGCTTCATATTTTCCGGATACACAGTAAGATTTTTAATAATATTACCAAAGCGGTTTAGCATATAATTCAAGCCAATTGTCGCATCTGGCAAAATGATTCGTTCGGCAGACGAATGAGAAATATCTCGTTCATGCCATAACGGAACATTCTCATAAGCCGTTAACATGTACCCACGTAGAACTCGGGCAATTCCCGTCATATTCTCAGAACCAATTGGATTACGTTTATGCGGCATTGCTGAGGAACCTTTTTGACCTTTTGCAAAAAATTCCTCTACCTCACGCGTCTCACTCTTTTGCAATCCGCGAACCTCCACCGCAAACTTCTCAATGGACGTCGCAATCAAAGCAATCGTGGACATATAGTGAGCATGGCGGTCACGCTGCAACGTTTGCGTTGAAATCGGTGCCCGTTGGAGCCCTAATTTTTCACACACATATTGCTCAACAAATGGATTAATATTTGCGTACGTCCCAACCGCACCAGAAATCTTACCGAACTCGATTCCTTCTGCTGCCTGTTTAAAGCGCTCTAGATTTCGCTTCATTTCTTCGTACCAAAGCGCAAGCTTCAGCCCGAATGTTGTTGGCTCCGCATGGAACACCGTGAGTCCGGCCCATCATAACGGTCATTTTGTGTTCGATGGCTTTGTTCTTTAAAATCTCAACAAAGGTTTCCAGATCTTTTAGTAAAATCGCATTGGCCTGCTTTAATACATAAGAAAGTGCTGTATCCACCACATCTGTGGACGTTAATCCGTAATGCACCCATTTCCGCTCTTCCCCTAATGTTTCGGACACCGCGCGAGTAAAGGCCACCACGTCATGTCGTGTTTCTGCTTCAATTTCTTTGATGCGATCAATATTAAACGACGCGTTTTGGCGTAATTTTTCCACATCCGCCTTTGGAATTTCACCTAGTTCCGCCCATGCTTCACAGGCGAGAATTTCTACTTCCAACCACGCATTAAAGCGGTTCTCCTCTGTCCAAATGGCTCCCATTTCAGGTCTTGTGTAACGATCAATCATGTTTTATCCCCCGATCTTTTCTTTTGCTGTGTTCCAAATACTGCTCATTTCGAGCTCCTTTAGAGCGTCCGCAGTCGTTTCTCGTAAAAGTGTAACATGTCCCATCTTCCGTTTCCATTTAGGCTCTTCTTTTCCGTACAGATGAACCTTCCAATCTTTTTGGGTAGGAATCTCTCTATACAAGGTTTCAAGGTGCTCTCCTAATAGATTGACCATAACGGCTGGTTTTAATAGCTCCGTGCTTCCTAAAGGCCAATTACAGATGGCACGTATATGCTGCTCAAACTGTGAGGTCTCGCAAGCTTCTATCGAAAAATGCCCGGAATTATGCGGTCTTGGTGCTAGTTCATTGACGTAAATACTTCCATCATTCGTTAAAAACATTTCTACTGCCAGTGTGCCAACTAATTCAAGAGAATCTGCTAATTCCTCCGCCTTTTGAACAGCAGCTGCTGCAACAGTCTCTGAAATCCTCGCTGGGACAATCGTTTGATGTAAAATATTATCGACATGAATATTTTCAGCTACAGGGAAAATGGCTGTTTTACCATTTTGCTTGCGTGTCACAATGACAGATAGTTCTTTTTCAAATGGAATCCATTTCTCCAAAACACATGGACCTAGTTCACAGAGAGCCTTGCCCTCTAACACGTCTTCCGGATGGTGAATGACAAGCTGACCCTTCCCATCATACCCGCCTCTTGCTGTTTTTAAGACCGCCGGATACCCAACTGCGTCTATATTTAACAATAAATCATTCAGGCTTTGTATCACCTCATAGGGGGCAACCTCGATTCCCGCCTGCTGAATCGCTCGTTTTTCCTTGATCCGATCCTGTGTAATTGTAAGTAGGGTTGGACCTTGCGGCACATAGGCATGCTCACATAACCAGCCTAACGTATCTGCATCTATATTTTCAAATTCGTATGTAATGACATCGCTCATCTCTGCTAACTTACTGATGGCCTCTCGGCTATTGTAGGCACCAATCACTTGCACATCCGCTACTTGGCCGCAGGGAGAGTCTGGTGTCGGCTCTAAAACGGCAATTCGAAAGCCCTGTGCCTTTGCTGCTAGGGCCATCATTCTTCCCAACTGACCTCCACCAATTATGCCAATGGTTGCTCCTGGTAAAATCACTTTAGACAAGCTGATCACTACTTTCTAAGACTTCTAGTTTAATAGCTTCTCTTCTCGCTTCTAATTGATTAGCAAGCTTCTGATCTTCTGTTGCTAAAATTTGCGCGGCCAAAAGACCTGCATTTATGGCACCAGCTTTTCCAATGGCCACCGTTGCTACTGGCACACCGCCTGGCATTTGCACAATGGATAGCAGGGAATCTAATCCTTTTAAGGCTTGTGATTGAATGGGAACACCGATAACCGGAAGAGTTGTCTTTGCCGCTACCATGCCTGGAAGATGTGCTGCACCACCTGCTCCCGCTATGATTACCTTTAGCCCTCTGTTTCTAGCTTCTTCAGCATAGGTAAACATCAAATCAGGCGTCCGGTGCGCTGAAATCACCTTTTTCTCATAGACAATTTCAAGCTGATCAAGAATGTCACATGCATTCTTCATTGTTTCCCAGTCTGACTTGCTCCCCATGATGATGCCAACTTTCATTCCTACTCACCCTTTTCTCTTAACTTGCCACACAAATGAACTTCAAGGTAAAATACAAACAAATAGAAAATACCCGAAACAAATAGCCTCTCGATAAGAGAAAGCCATTTGCCCGGGCATTAGAAAGAATTCATAAATAAACGTAAGGGGACTTCCCCTTATTGCCGAACATATAGACTTTCCCTCATAGTCCAATAATTTACGGTTATTGGGTAGAAACTTATGGGCCATATTCCCATGGATATATGAGGGTAAAGATTAATTGTTACATCTGATAGCTTTATCTTACCAACCAACCCAATCGTATGTCAACAATAATATCGAACATTATTTTTAAATAATACTATAATGTTCGTGTTTTACTCCGATAACTGGGCTTCAAACACGATTTCACGGCCGACTGGTTCGTAAATAGTTTCGTTCCCCTTTTTCACTTCTCGAAAAATGGGTTTCTCTGTACGCCGGACAGGAACATAACCTTGCTGTTTTATTCTATTCAAGCAATCCTCAATACTTTCATTTTCCTGGACTTCAAATTTCTGCTTCTTACTCATGAAAATAATTTCCCTCTTTTCACTGATTTGACCCAGAAACCACCATGGATGGATTTCGGTTCGTAGGTAATGATGAATGCCTTCGGATCCAAACTTTTTATCGCATCATATAGTTTTAATTCGAATTTTCTTGGGGTGAGTATTTGCATCGCCATCCGGTCGCCTTCAAGTCCATTTGCTTCCCAATTGGTGACGCCATACCCTTTTTCTCTTAGAATTTTAGGGAGGTCTTTATCATATTCCTTTGTTATTACATTAACAGTAATATAGCCGAGAGCCAGCTTTTCTTCAATCTTCATACCGACAATGACACCGATACCATATCCAACCGCGTAGGCTATAAGATTTTGAATTTCATTGAGATTATTTAATACAAGACCCAGTCCAAGCACATAAATAACCACTTCAATCGTACTAAGAAATGCTGCGAGATAGCGCTGTCCCTTTAAAGTTAGTATCATCCTTATGGTAAAAAAAGAAACATAGACAATATTGATAAGCAGAATAATCACTACCATGATAAAACTGTTCTCTAACACAAGATGTCCTCCTTCGCGATTGCTTCCTACCACTTTAACATATAATTCCCTATGGGTCAGTCCTTAAGTGTTGTAAAAGGCCCAGAATTTTCAAGGGTTTTTGAAGTATGCAGGTCTTCTGCTTGCTTGAGAAGCATCGTGTCCTCAGCTAGTCGTATCTCGTAATTGTATAATGTTTGGGCAATTATTCTCCTAGTTTGTTTTGCGGCATCCCAGTAAAAAGTGTCATCCACCAATCCGGTAATCGTGTATTCGATTCCTCTGAAGGAAGCATTTAAAGATGTCATCCCGTACACCTTAAATGGCTCAACGATACATTCTGTCGCGTCTAATTTCATGCATGGCTTGTTTACTTCATTGATTTTTTCACAAGCCAGTTCTAGAACCTCCCATACCTTATCAGGATTTTCCCGATAGCTGATGACGACTCTTTCGATGACACGCATTTGATTAATATTATAATTATGTATTTGTTTGATTTCGCCGTTACTTATGGTTAATAGCTTGCCACTCCACTCCCGGAGTTTAATAAATCTTAGTCCTATCTCTTCCACTGTCCCATTGAAGGTATTGTTAATCGTAATGAAATCACCTTTATGCAGCTGCTTTTCATAAATTAAGAAAATCCCGGAAAGGATATCTCTAATCAGGCTTTGTGCGCCAAATCCGACGATCACTCCGACTACTCCAGCCCCTGCAAGAACTCTGCCAAAATTGCTGACGTATTGAGAGATGGCAAAAAAGATAAAGCTTAAAGTGGCCGTGTATTTTGTTAATGATCGAATCATACTCTCAATAGTTTGTTCTTTTCGTTCCTCAATAAAATGTGTCCGCTTAAAAAAATCATGGACAAGTTTATTGATAATATAAACACAAATCCATGCAATCACAGCAGCCAAGATAATACTGGTTAATTTATATTTATGGAGCAAATCCAACCAATCCATCATTTCACCTTCTTCTTTTATCACACCCATAGTGTTTACAATTGAATGCAAAATAATTTTTAGAAACTAATGCACTCTAAATAATAGGTAGACACTTTCTATTGATTGAGGAGATCCTATGATTAAGAAAACACTTATAATCGTACTTTTTTTAACAGCTTTTCATTCAAGTGTATTTGCGAGTGCCTCGGCTGCAGCACTTCAGGCGGCTTTTATTAGGGACAATGATTTGTGGGTTAAAGTAGGTATTAAGGAAGAGCGAATTACAAATGGAGACTTAATACGGTATCCAAAATGGTCGCAGGATGGCTATTGGATTGCTTATTTAAAGGGGGCAAAAGAGGCTGATGAAACATTCTTCAGTGGCGATTTGTGGCTTTATAATATTAGAATGAAAAAGCACTTTAAAGTAAAAACCAATGTATCTAAAAATTTCGCTTGGTCACCACAAGGCAATCAACTCACTTTTCTTGTAAACGATGCTTTATTTCTCTTCAATCCGGATCCTTCTAGTCTTTATCTGGCTACTCCTATTGCTACAAATGTAGAGAATGTTTCGTGGTTCCCTGATGGTAGAAGATTATTGATATCCTCAAGGAAAAAGGCTGAGCTTCATTCAGACATGATCCTTTCAGAAGTGGCTTTCGATAAGCTAAAGCCGAAGATTAAACCTATTTACACCATATCTATCGGGGAAGATGAGTACTATGTGAGTACGAGCGCCTTTAAATGGTCTGCGGACAAAAAGTGGATTAGCTTTTTATTAATCCCAACCGCTTCGTTATCTGCTGATAGTAATACTTTGTGTTTGTTTTCTTTGGATGGGCAGATTTTCAAGAAGGTTGATGAAATGTTAAATGATGAAAACTGGTTTAGATGGTCACCATGGAAAAATCAGCTCGGTTATATAGGTGGATCTGGTAGAGAGGCACAGAAAAATAAACAATTAAAGACAGTCTTCGTTCCGGGATTACGTAAAGAGATACTTACACCTAATGGTTATGTGGATCGTGATTTTTTTTGGAAAAACAACCACACTCTCATTGTCTCACGCTCTAAGGAAAGTGAACTAGTGGACATTGCTAAGCGCCCATTACCAAGTTTAAATAAGGTTAGCGATTCACAGGTGACCCAGGTTACCCTTCCTTTAAAAAACGAAGGGGATTTTGCACCACAAATCGTTCATAATCAACTTGTTTGGGTAAGGACAAATAGGAAGACCGCTAAAATACTTGTTTCTCGAGCAGATAAAGTGAAGGAAAAGGTTTGGATTAATAATGTTACTGTCGCAAGCTGGTATTATGAGAAGTGGCATTGGGACGAGGTTTTTGATTTATACGAGAGGTGGGACTAGATTCGGTATTGAAGACAGTTTTATTCGTGATTTGTGCCGTTTTTGCATGGTTTTTGTGTCATTATTAGGTGGGTTTGTGCCATTTTCAAAGACTTTTGTGCCATTTTTGATGCGTTTTGTATTTTTACCCATATAATGGTAGTTTTTTCTGTCAATTTAATAAAAATGAAAAAAGACAACCCACAAGGATTGTCTTTTTTCATTTGCCTGGCAACGTCCTACTCTCACAGGGACTTTCGTCCCAACTACCATCGGCGCTGAGAAGCTTAACTTCCGTGTTCGGTATGGGAACGGGTGTGACCTTCTCGCCATAGTTACCAGACTATTTTGTTTGAGAGATCGTTCTCTCAAAACTAGATAATGCAGAAGAAGTGTTTGTAAACTACGAGTTCGCTTTAAAACTTGGTTAAGTCCTCGAACGATTAGTATCAGTCAGCTCCACATGTTACCACGCTTCCACCTCTGACCTATCAACCTGATCATCTTTCAGGGTTCTTACTAGCTTGACGCTATGGGAAATCTCATCTTGAGGGGGGCTTCATGCTTAGA